>JBKJOR010000475.1:0-11520 GCA_046595575.1 Pyrinomonadaceae bacterium
CCGCCAGCCCCTCCGCATCCGCTGACGCTGATCGTGACCGCCGGCAGCGACTCCAGACTACGACTTAACAATGAGGAACTGAATGCAACGATCGCTGATCCGGAGGCATTGGTCAGCCGTCTTTCAGCGATTCTGTCGGCCAGAACTGAAAATCAAGTGTATGCGCAATCATCGAGCGGCGACGTCACACAGCGAATCGAGAAAACTGTGTTCATCAAAGCCCCGCGAGCACTGAATTACGGAAGCGTTGCTAGAATAGTTGACGCCGTAAAAGTAGCTGGCGGAACGCCGGTCAGCCTGCAGATCGACGGCCTCGACTAGCTTGCAGAACACCAAATTCCCTGTGTTATAATTCCGCTGTGTCGGACGTTCGCTCCCGCCACATCGAAATCCTGCTCTCCGCTCAGCTAGCGCGCCGATGGTGAATTACTACGAAACGCTAAAAGTCTCACCCAAGTCTTCGAGGACCGAATTAAAATCGGCGTATCGCCGTCTGGCGCGAAAGCTTCACCCGGACAAAAACAACGGGTCGGAGGAAACCGCACGAGCATTCGCCGCGATCGCGGAAGCTTACGAAGTTCTCAGCAACCCGCAGGAACGAGCTGCCTACGACAAGCGGATCCTGCAGGCCCAATACAGTGGCTCGTCCAACGGGGATTCCGTCTTTGCTTCGTCCAACGTACACGCGAAACGCTGGCGGCAGATGGTGTACGAACACCGCTACAACGAGATCATCGACCGGATGATCGCCGAAGAGCGCCGCGAATCGATGGCACTCCAACGAATAATTTTTCCGACTGTCGCATTATTTATGTCGACCCTTGTCGTTGCGATCTTCAAACCCCAGATCTTCGTTAAACTCGGCATTCCTGGAGTGATCATCCTCGGCACCCTTTTTATCGTCGGGTTGATCCACCTGGTCGGCAGAATTCGCGAAGCTCTCGAGCGATACGCCTACCACGAGGGTGAGATCCACGAGTCGATAATGGAGGCGGAGGACACAGCGACGAAGCCTTATTCACGTTTCGTCGCCGGAAGCTTCCTTATCCTGGGGGTACTCATCTCTTTTGCCACCGGCCTTCTGATCGGAAATTTTCTGACCCTCGGCAGTATCCCAAATGCATCCTCATTTTGGCTTGCGAACCCTGAATTTCTGCTTTATCCGCCGATATTCGTTCTCCTCGTCGACCTCATGCACTCGATAGCTTCGCGTACCGAGCACTAGGCTGCTTGACGCGACGCCGCCCGGCCACTATAATCTCTACTTTCTTCAAGAGGTAGTAAGAAATATTAATGGCGAATCATAAATCAGCGATAAAACGTGTTCGGCAGAACTTAAAACGCAAAGAGATCAATCGAAGCAATCGCAGCAAACTGCGAACGCAGATCAAGAAACTTCGTTCTGCTTTATTGGCGACCGACAAGAAACAGAGCGATGAACTCTTAAATCCGACCGTATCGCTGATCGATAAGGCCGTAAACAAGGGTCTAATTCACAGGAACACGGCGGCCCGCTATAAGTCCCGTTTGACCAAGCACGTTTCCGAACTTGCCTAGGTTTCGCCTGAACAAATCATAGTTTTCTCCTTTATACCCGGCGGCGGCCACGAGGCTGCTTCCGGTTTTTTTGTTTTGCTTCGAACCTCATTTCGTCGTGCTACAATCCGCGTGATGCAAACCGGCCGGCAATACAAATATTTCGATCTGATAATGGCCGCGTTCGTCGCTGTGCTTTTGTGTTCGAGCCTGATCGGGGTTCATAAAGTCTCGTCCATCAACCTTCCCTTTTACGGAGAATACATCTATGGCGCCGGCGTGCTGTTCTTTCCGATAAGCTACCTTTTCAACGACATCATGACGGAGGTTTACGGATTCGCGCGTTCCCGCCGAGCGGTTTGGACGGGCTTCGGCGCGCTTATCTTTGCATCCTTCATGGCATTTGCCGTAACCGCCCTACCTCCGGCGCCGACGATGTCGATCGAACATCAGAGCGCTGTTAATTTCATCTTCGGGCAGACAGCGAGAATCACACTTGCGTCACTAATCGCATTCTGGGCGGGCGAGTTTATCAACTCGTTCGTCCTGGCAAAACTGAAAGTGTTAACCGAAGGAAAATTTCTTTGGATCCGGACGATCGGCTCGACGTTCGCGGGCGAAGCGATCGACAGTGTAATCTTCTACCCGATCGCCTTTCTCGGAACTTGGTCAAACGAGCAAGTGGTAAGCGTGATGATCGGAAATTACTTTATCAAGGTGTTGTGGGAAGTGCTCGCCACTCCGCTCACTTATGCGATCGTAAACTTCCTGAAGAAAGCCGAACGCGAAGACTTCTACGACCGCGAAACCAATTTCAATCCGTTCACTTTGGAAACCTGAAAACAGAATCTCACCTCCACAAGGAAGCACGATCACTGTGTTAGAATCCTCTTCGAATGACGCTCAATCTCGACACTCCTATCATCGAGCTTCACAGGCATGAGATCTCCAAACTTTCCGCGCCGATGTCGCGAAAGCTTGCGATGGCGGTCGCGGGAGAGTCGGCCAAGAGCGATCTGACAGAAGCAACGGTCGAAGATCTGTTGAACTATTTCCCGATGCGGTACGAGGACCGCTCGAACCTCCTGCAGATCGACCAACTCTACGACGGGATCGAAGCATCCGTTGAGCTTCACACGCGCGTTTCGGGTGGGTTTCAGGTCGGCCGGAATCGAGGGCCTAAAGCACCGCCGTTATTTATTTTCGAGATCTCCTGCAGCGACGCCGCACGGATTACGAAGCCCGTTGTGGTCTGGTGGTTCGTGTCAGGCAAGCAGGCTCAGCACGTAATAAGCCACTACAAAACGCAATTTGACCGCGGGACAAGATTTGTTGCCTTTGGGCGTTGGGAATGGGATGTCCGGCGAAATACATTCTCACTAAACATCAAGAAACCGGATGAGCTTGAGGTTCTCCCGGGTACCGAATCCGCCTTATTCACAGGTTCTAAACTGGACGTGTCGGCATCAATTTCAAAAGCGGACTCGATGCCGGAGTCGGACGAGTCGGACGAACCAGACGATACCGCCGATCCCGCAGTGGCGATGATCCACACCGCACGTCGCGTTCCTGTCTATCGAAAGCTCGGCCTCTTCATGACGAAACGACTGCGCGAGATCATGTTCGGCCTGATCCAAGAGATCGATGCCAGTTCGATACGCGAGAATCTCTCCGACAGACTTCGTAAAGAACACGATCTGATTTCCCGCGCACGGGCCCTCGCCGAGATTCATTTTCCGCCTGAAGATTCGACCATCCTCGAATACGTCACATTTCGGAGCCGCTCACACCGCCGGCTGATATTCGAAGAGTTTTTCTGGCTCGTGTTTATGCTTCAGCTGATCCGTGGCGAACGACAGAAGGAACCAAAAGGTACCGTCATTGAGACCACACCGGCGATCATCGATCGCATGAAGCAGCTTGCGCCGTTCGAACTTACCCAGGCTCAGGAACGTGTAATTAACCGCATTCTCGACGACATGACCTCAGACGCGCCGATGAATCGTTTGATTCAGGGCGATGTCGGAAGTGGAAAGACGATCGTCGCCTTCATGGCGATGTATGCCGCCATCGAGAATGGATATCAGGCAGCGCTCATGGCACCGACCGAGATCCTGGCCGAGCAGCACGCGCGGAACGCCGACAGAATTTTCGAGAACACGCCATACCGGACATGCTTGCTCAAAGGAAGCATGCGTGTCGCCGAAAAGAGAAAAGCGCACGAATCGATCGCCATGGGCGAATCGCAGATTGTGATCGGGACGCACGCGATAATTCAGGACGCGGTCAAGTTTGAGAAACTCGGGCTCGCCGTTATCGACGAACAGCACCGCTTCGGTGTCCTTCAACGATCGGCGCTCCGGGCGTTGGGATACAACCCGGATATTTTGGTCATGACGGCCACGCCAATTCCCCGCTCACTTGCGATGACAGTTTATGGCGATCTCGACGTTTCGGTAATCGACGAGCTTCCGCCGGGGCGTACGCCTGTCAAGACCGTCGTCTTGGGTGAAGATCAGCGCGAAGGCGTCTACCGCGGAATGGAACGGGAGATAAAATTAGGTCGGCAAGTGTACATCGTGTATCCGCTGATCGAGGAATCGGAAAAAGTGGATCTGAAAGCCGCGACGAAAATGTTCGAAGAGATCCGAGATAGGATCTTTCCCAAATTTAGGGTCGGGCTTCTGCACGGAAAGATGAAAGCCGCCGAGAAGGAAGAGGTTATGCGGGAGTTCGTTGCCGGCGAAATGAATATTCTGGTATCGACCACAGTGATCGAAGTCGGCGTTGATGTTCGGAACGCATCACTGATGGTGATTGAACACGCGGAGCGCTTTGGCCTATCGCAGCTCCATCAATTGCGAGGACGCGTCGGTCGCGGAGCGGAACAGAGCTATTGCGTGCTGCTAACCGGTGACAAGAAGACAGCCGTTGCGAAAGAACGTCTTGGCATAATGGAAGAAACGAGCGACGGCTTTCGCATCGCCGAGAAGGACCTTGAGATCCGTGGCCAGGGCGAGATTCTCGGGACGCGGCAGTCCGGTATTCAGTCTTTCAAAATCGCAAATATAATTCGGGACATAGAACTACTGGATGAAGCCCGCCGGGCCGCCGAAACTTGTCTCGGGCCGCTGCGAAATACACCCGAAACTTCGCAACTTATCGAGGAAGTGAGATCGGATTCTCGAATAAGCCTTGCAAATGTAGGTTAGCCAACCTTTTTTATAGCTTTTTCCGATCTCCTTGGTTATATTACCTAGACGTTTACCCAAGTTTCCGAGTCGACAACCGTGTTCCCGAGACGAACTTAGATTCGTCACGTCCTCATCCGCGGCTTGCCGGTCATTCATAAGTTGGTTAGCCCTTGCAGCTAAAAACGAGATGGAAAACCGCCGTCCACCGCGATCCAATTCTTCTGGTCGAAAGCCCTATTTCGACCGCGACCGGAGTCCGTCTTCTTCCCGCAGTGGAGGAAGGTCCGCTGACGACGGATCCAACCGGACTCAAAACAGAACGGATTCGACGGGTGGTGTTCGCCGAAACGATCGCAGCGTAGGGCCCCGGGATAATAGCCGTGGCGGCGGATTCCATAGAAGAGACGGCAATCGGCTTGATCCGGCGAATTCCGGAGCGCGGTCGCATGACGGCCGCAGCCGACCGGGGTTCGACAAACGTGATAAGCCGGAGATCGAGATTAGGATCACGTCCGACTCACAGATAACGGATGGCCGGCTTCGTGGAAGGTCCCTCGCCAATTCCGTATCGCCTCAGGCAGTCCACACCAAGAGAAAACTTCGCGAGATCGCGTTTAAGATCCTATCCAGACGCGTCAAGGCGGCGAGAATTCTCGATCTCGGAGCCGGTGCGGGAACGATCGGCATTGAGGCTATATCGCGCGGCGCCATGCTTGTCACTTTCGTCGAACGTTCCGCCCGAATGTGCACTTACCTCCGCCGAAATCTCGCTGACCTTGGAGTAAAGGACGGGCATGGCGAAGTCATCGAGATGGAGATACTTCCATTTTTGGTTAGGGCGGGACGTCGAAAACGCGTCTGGGACCTTATTTATCTCAACGTGCCCGAGGGCGAGGAGTGCTCTGCGATAGTCGAGCATCTCGGCCGCGGCAATTCGATCCCGCCGGGCGGTTTTCTTCTTTTCGAACACCCCGCAACTACGTCCTGTCCGGGCCAGGTGAGCTACCTGAAACTCTGGCGCCGGATCGATCAGGGCGAATCGATTCTCTCTATTTATGAGAGAATCTAGGATCGGTGTAGCAAAGTGCGAGCCCCGCCAACCTCCGGTCGGCCGTGTCGGAACTCCGAATCTCTATGCGAATAATTGCCGGCGAATACCGCGGCCGTCTTCTAAAGAGTCCGGCTGACAAACGAACGCGACCCACATCCGACCGGCTTCGCGAAACCCTTTTCAATATCTTGGCCCCAAGGATCGATGAAGACACTCGCGTGCTGGACCTGTGCGCGGGAACGGGTGCGATCGGGATAGAGGCACTTTCTCGCGGAGCGGAATTTGTCACCTTCGTTGATAAATCCAGAAAGGCGTGCGCCCTTATTGAAGAAAATTTAGATTTGCTTGGCATCGCCGAATCAAAGACCGAAGTCGTTGCCCTGCCTGCTGAGAACTTCACGAGTCGCGATCACAAGCTCGGGTGGGACATCGTGTTCTACGATCCGCCCTACGATGCTAACTATGCTCTGGTACTATTCGACTTCGGCGCAGACCCTTCCTCGCTACTGAGCGACGACGGCATCTTGATCGCCGAGCACCATTCCAAGAAGCCTCTACCAGATGAAACCGGCGCACTTCGCCGATGGCGCCTCGTCAAACAGGGTGATACTTACCTGAGCTTTTATGAGCGGAATTAGCCGACTATGAAGATACTCGTGTGGCTGGTTCTGTGTCTGGTCTGGGGCACAACGTGGATCTTTATCAAGATCGGACTCGCCGATCTACCGCCGATCACGTTCGCGGCCGCACGTTTTCTTCTCGCCGTCGCGATCCTTCTTCCGATCATCTGGATCCGCGAATTGCCCTGGCCGCGATCTGTCCAGGAATGGAGGTTGATCGCCCTCACCGGTTTTCTTCAGTTCTCCATAAATTACAGCTCGGTTTTCTGGGGCGAACAATACATTACGTCTGGGCTCGCCGCAGTGCTTCAATCGATGATCACAGTGTTTGGCCTAGTGCTCGCGTGGATATTTCTCCCGGACGAGCGAATCACACCACTAAAGATCTTTTCAGTCGTGCTGGGCGTTATCGGAGTCATAGTTATCTTTCTCGAACAGCTTAAGATCGAGAGCGCTATGGCGTTCGCCGGGTGCGCCGCCATCGTGGTCGGTGCGTACGCGGCCGCTCAGGCTTCGATACTTATCAAGGCCCGAGGTAAAGCCTTACATCCCGCGAGCCTGGTTTGCGCACAGATGCTCTGCGGCCTGCCGGCACTCGTGATCTACGCCCTAATAGCCGAAGGTAATCCGTTCGCGTCTAACTGGACTTGGACCGCGCTAGCTTGCGTTCTTTTTCTAGCAGTGTTCGGTACGATCGCGGCGTTTTGGCTTTACTACTGGCTATTAAGTAGAATCGAATCGACCGAGGCGATGATGATCTCGCTTGTTACTCCGTTGATCGCGGTGCTGATCGGAGCTATTTTTCTTGGCGAACGTCTGCCAACGCAGACGCTTTTTGGCGGTGTGTTGATCGTTGGTAGTATTGGATTGATCGTGCTACGCCGCCGGGTTCCGGAACTGATTGCCGACCACTGACCACCAATGTTCTTCAAATTTACAACTGCGGGCGAATCTCACGGCAAGGCCCTAATCGCCCTGGTAGAAGGCCTTCCAGCAGGACTGGAGATCGACATTACAAAGATCGATCACGAACTGTGGCGGCGTCAGCAAGGCTACGGTCGAGGCGGCCGAATGAAGATCGAGAAGGACGCAGTCGAGTTTCTTGCAGGCATCCGTCACGGCAGAGCTCTCGGATCGCCGGTGGCCATGATGATCGAGAATCGCGATTTCGTCCACTGGCAAGAAGTGATGTCGGCCACGGCGATCGAAGTGGAGCCAAAGAACCCACGCGTGGTGACGAGGCCGCGTCCGGGTCACGCGGATCTTGCAGGCGGACAGAAGTTCGGAGTACGCGATCTCCGGAACGTACTCGAACGAGCCTCAGCCCGCGAGACTACGGCCCGCGTCGCCGCTGGAGCGGTCGCGAAGCAGCTCCTTGCGGCGTTCGGGATCGAGATCCGCAGCCACGTAGTAAAGCTGGGCAGCGTTCCACCGATACCTCTTGAACGTGATTGGAACGATATCGCCAGGATCCCCCTCGATTCCCCTCTGAATTGCGCTGATGCGGAGATTCAGCAGCAAATGATCGCACTCGTCGACGAAGCAAAAACTAATGGCGATACGCTTGGCGGTGTTTTCGAGGTCGTGGCAAAAGGCGTTGTGACGGGGCTTGGTTCTGCATACTCCTGGAGCGAGAAGCTAGACGGCCGGATTGCCCAGGCGTTCATGTCTATCCATGCCGTAAAGGCGGTTGAGATCGGCACCGGCATTGAAAATGCTGGACGGCAAGGATCGGAAGTTCACGACGAAATCTTTTACAATGCAGAACTCCGAGTGCCGAATGCGGACTTCGTATCAGATCCCGCACTCCGCACTCCGCACTCTGCGTTTACCCGCCTGAGCAACAATGCCGGTGGTCTTGAGGGCGGTATTACGAACGGCGAAGAGCTTCGCGTCCGCGGATTTTTGAAACCGATCTCGACGCTCAAGAAACCTCTTCGCTCGGTCGATATCGATTCAAAGGAACCAAGCGAGGCGGCCTACGAACGCTCCGATGTGACCGTCGTCCCGGCTGCCGGGGTGATCGGCGAATCGATGCTGGCAATCGTCCTAGCAAACTCAATGCGTGAAAAGTTCGGCGGCGATTCGATAGCAGAGATGCAACGTAATTTCGATTCGTACCGCACGACCATAGCTGAGTACTAGTAAGGGCGCGTCTAAAAACCTTGAGCAGATCTTTCCCTACAGTCAATGCCGACGTCTTCGCTGGCGCGTTTTGCAGTTGCGTTCGGACCGCAGTTACTCGCTTTGAACCTGCGACGAAAACCAACCTTTTCACGCCTCGCGCATCAAACCTCCCGTTGGATCGACAGTATATTGGTTAGGAGAAAGCGAATGAACAAAGCTTTTATCGCAGTTATATTAGCAAGTGTATTTTGCACGAGCTCATACGCTCAGAAGATCGAGAAACCCACTCTAACACCGAAACCATGCACCGAGGCCGAGACGCTAACCGTGCGTGAAGGGATATCGCTTCACGATGCAAAGAAATATCCGGCTGCAGTAGAAAAGTACCAGCAGGTCATCGCGGCTAATCCCGACTGCACTCTCGTTCAATACGAACTGTCTATGACCTATTACGCGATGGGTGAAAAGACAAAAGCGATGGAGACCGCAAATCGGGGTTCTAAGTACAAGTCCGACGAGCTTCCGCTTTTCTACCTGACGATGGCGAATGTCATCGACGATGTCGGTAAGCCGAACGAAGCCGTTCGGATCTATCGCGATGCGTTAAAGATGCTCGGTGGAGAAAAGGACATGATCGCGCATCTCTCGTCTATCCATTACAATCTCGCCGTCACGCTTACGAAGCAGAAGAAATACGATGAGGCCCGTGCTGAATTAAAGAAAGCCGTAGGTTACAACTACGCCTACGCCAGCCCTCATTATCTTCTCTCGATCGTTTACGACGGGACTCGATATAAGGTGCCGGCTTTTCTTGCGGCCGCTCGGTTCATGTCGATCGAACCGACAAGCCAGCGTTCTCAGGTCGCAGCACGCCTTATCCGGGACATTCTCAAGCCAGCACCAACGGATGCCAAAACGGGAAGTACACAGATATTCCTCGATCTGGACGCACCGAAAGACGAAGGGGATTTCGGAATGTTCGAGCTGCTGCTCGGTACGCTCACAACGATCCAGGATAAGGACAATGAGAAAAAGTCCGACGAACAAATATTCATCGATGCGATCGGAACTATGATCGCCTTGGTCGCAGAGAGTAAAGACTTCAAAGCGACCTTTGTCGGCAAAAACTATGTTCCTTTTTTGGCTGAGTTGAAAAAGCGAGGATACACCGACGTGCTTGGCTATTTGGTGCTTCACCATTCCGGCAACGAGTCGGCCCGAACTTGGTTCGGAGCAAACGAGACCAGGCTTAGGGAGTTTATCTCCTGGTCTAAAGCTTATGCTCCTGGAAATAACAGATGAATCTGGCCGGACAGAGCAATAGACTTGCGGATCAAACTCGCACGAACTATTCGCTGGGCTCGGCTATGTTCTCCTTGGCTGGAGCATTCTTCACGGGTTTTTCGTAGGTCTTACGCGGGGTGAGAGTGATGGAGGTCAGCTTGAGACGGGTGCGTGAGCCCTTTGCCTTCGGATCGACAGGATCGTAGCCGATCGCGTATCCGAACTGCCCGCCCGAAAGTTTCTTGCAGAAATCGGGGTCGAGATGGAACGTAAACGCGTCGACGTATTGTCCCAGCGATTGATCGGCATGGCCAACAACTTCCTGATCACTCCCAAAATATACCGGGATCGTGTCTTCGATCGCTTCACATCTATCGTAAAGATCTCCGAGGACATGACGCCGCGCAAGCGACAAAACGCTTAGAGTCATAGTTCACCTTTGTTACACAACAAAATGCCCCGGCGTTGGCCAGGGCATTTTTCCTAAACAGGTTCAATTACCATTTTTGGCCGCGATAACCGCCGCCACCACCGCCACCACCGCCCTAACCACCACCCCCGCCGTATCCACCACCACCGCCGCCGCCGCTACGACCGCCACCACCGCCGCCGTAACCGCCGCCGCCGCCGCCGCCATAACCGCCGCCACCGCCGCGTTGACCGCCACGACCACCACCACCGCCACCGCCGCCGTTGCGCGTCTGCGGTTTAGCTTCGTTGACTTTTAGCTCGCGACCGTCGATCTCTTTGCCATTCAGCTCTGCGATCGCGCTCTGGCCCTCGGCATCCGATGACATCTCAACAAATCCGAATCCGCGCGAGCGGCCGGTTTCACGGTCTTCGATAACGTTTGCCGACTGAACGGTGCCGACCGTACCGAAAAGCTCGGTCAGGTCCTGATTCGATGTGTTAAAGGACAAATTTCCTACGTACAATTTCATTTGATTGTTTCCTTTCCCGTCTATGAACGGAATGTCTAAGAAGCGTCGATCGCTGGCTTGGTTCTTTCTTGAAAAAAAGGAAAGGCCGGATCCCGGATACTCAAAAAACGCTGAGAGCCTAACTTCTGGGTTTAAGTGTTGCCTGCTCTCTAACTTATCCAAAAACCGTTAAAGAAAAAGCGCGTTCTCTAAGACCGGAACGCGAGAGTAGGATTGCAATGCCCTATACACTGACATCTTCAAAGCAAGATTGCAAGCATGCGGCTAGGCTTCGAGGGTTTGTAAGTTATGCGGGCACACCTATTGCAGCAAGCGGGCTGGTTATTATAATGGATTTAGTTGATACACCGACGGCCACGTCTCCTACGGCCAATTTAGGCAGGAAAGTCCTCGTAGCCGAGGATCAGACCGACCTGCGGAAGATGATGAAGATTCTGCTCGAGATCCACGGCTTTGTCGTGATCGAAGCCGCGGATGGATACGAAGCTGTTGAGAAAGCGCTGCAAGAAGCACCGGATCTGATATTGATGGACATGGCCATGCCCGTAATGGGCGGCATTGATTCAACTCGGACCATGCGTCTTCACCATGAATTGCATGACACGCCGATCGTTGCTTTGACGGCATACGGAGATTTCTACGATCAGAGCGCCCGCGACGCAGGTTGTACCGATGTATTGCATAAACCACTAGACTTCTCGCTACTCAAGCCTATCGTAGAGTCTTATCTTCACCAGTAGGAGCTCCTCCCGACACTTCTACTTGCT
>JBKJOR010000439.1:0-3661 GCA_046595575.1 Pyrinomonadaceae bacterium
TCACGCTTTTCTTCCTGATCGCACATCAGACACATCACCGCGGCCAAATGACGGTCCTCATGCGCCAAGCGGGACTTTCGGTTCCGGGAGTCTACGGTCCAGCAAAGGAAGAGTGGGCAGCAATGGGCGCCCCGACAGCGCAATAAAGGTGCTTGCCACGCGGTTGATCTGTCGAGCGAGTCATCGGATAGAGATCTTGTGATATGAGCCCGCGGACGCCTTTTCGATCGCCGTGATGATCTGAGCCGTCGCTTTCATAATGCGACGCCACGATGTCGAGCTAAGGACGATGATGGAAATGCTACGGGCGCCTAGATTTTGTTGATATCGAAGATTCTGGTCGGTGGTGAGGAGGATATCGTATCCTGCAGTCTCCGCGGCTGTAAGCAACTCTCCGTTCTCAAGTGTTTGCCAGCCTAGCTCGAAAGCAGTATCTCCTTGATGGCCTTCCAAGAAAGCCTGCAAAATTCGTCGTTAGAGCAGACGAAGGTGCCTGCGAACTCAACCGATCGTACTTGGATATGCTTCTTGCGGAAGCTAAGAAGACAGGGGCCACGATCTCAATTGTCTCGAGACTTGGTCGCGGTGAGAACGAGCGGATGAATCGAATTCGGCTGTTCAACGTGCGTCAACTGCTTTTGATAGGTAAAGCAATCGAACCACGAAAAGTAATTTCAAAGAATGGTAAACGTTTCCCTAACAAAAGAACCGGACAGCTCGAATTCTACCTAGGGAGAAAGCTTTTATTGATTTCGGAAGCACCTTTCAACAAGTCTATTTGTGCGGACTGTTGTGAGCCCTAGTAGATGCGATGGTCAACCAACCTCGCAGGCAAGGAGTTTATTCGGCGTACGATTTGAAAAAGTCGCTTCGACCGCATAAACTCTTTTGTTTTTAGTGGTCGGTGGTCGGTGGTCAGTGGTCAGAGGATGCCGAGACGGAGCGTCCGATCACAGAAGTCCTGAACCCTGAATCCTGAACCCTGATCACCGACCACTGACCACTGAACTCACATGACGCAGATCACGCCGGAAATTATCGCTCAGCACGGACTTACCACCGAGGAATACGAAAAGATCGAGAGGATCATGGGACGCGAGCCGAACATGACGGAGCTCGGCGTTTTCAGTGTGATGTGGTCGGAGCATTGTTCGTACAAGTCTTCGCGGACACATCTGAAGCGACTTCCGACTAGCGGTCCACGGGTCATCGTTCCGCCGGGCGAGAATGCGGGCGTGATCGATATCGGCGACGACTGGTGCGTTGCGTTCAAGGTCGAATCGCACAATCACCCGAGCTTTATCGAACCGTTCCAGGGCGCCGCGACAGGCGTCGGCGGTATCCTTCGCGATGTGTTTACGATGGGCGCCCGGCCGATCGCGGCGATGAACTCGCTGCGCTTTGGGCCGCTTGATGATCCGAAACACGGGAATCGAAATAAGTCGATCCTGAAAGGGTGTGTTGAGGGAATCGGTCATTACGGAAACTGTTTTGGCGTGCCGACTGTGGGTGGAGAAGTTGTCTTTGACGAAGCCTACAATCTCAACCCGCTCGTAAATGCCTTCGCGCTGGGTGTCGTTCGCAAGGACCAGATATTTTTTGGAAAGGCGGAGGGTGTCGGCAATCCCGTTTTGTACGCGGGTGCAAAGACAGGGCGTGACGGCATTCACGGAGCGACGATGGCTTCGGCAGAGTTTGACGACGAAGCTCTCGAAAAACGTCCGACGGTCCAGGTCGGCGATCCGTTTCTTGAGAAGCTTCTTCTCGAAGCGTGTCTCGAAGCAATGCGTAGCGGTGCGATCGCCGGGATCCAGGATATGGGTGCTGCCGGGCTGACCTCATCGTCGGTCGAGATGGCCGCTCGTGCCGGCACCGGTCTCGAGCTCGACCTGACGCTCGTTCCGCAGCGCGAGACGAATATGACGGCGTACGAAATGCTGTTGTCGGAGTCGCAAGAGCGGATGCTGATCGTCGCGCGGACCGGCCGTGAGAAACAGGTCGTCGAGATCTTTAATAAGTGGGACCTCGACGCGGTGGTGATCGGCAAGGTAGTCGAGGGCGATCGTTTGAAGATCTTTCATAACGGAAAACTCGAGGCCGACCTGCCAGTGATGGCCCTAACCGATGAGGCACCGAAGTATGAGAGGGAAATGGCGGAGAGTCCCAAGTCCCAAGTCCCAAGTCCCAGGTCTGTGGACGCTACGGACCTGGGACTTGGGACCTGGGACCTGGGACTGGCTTTGAAGGAGCTTCTCGCGTCGCCCAACATCTGTTCAAAGCATTGGGTCTATGAGCAGTACGACACGATGGTGCGGACAAATACTGCGGTGCTTCCGGGTGCGGATGCGGCGGTGATTCGGGTAAAGGAAACGCGGCGTGCGGTCGCGATGTGCCTCGATGGAAACGGACGGTATGTCGCCGTCAATGCATTCGAAGGAGCGAAGCTCGCCGTCGCCGAGGCCGCTCGCAATGTTGTTTGCGTTGGAGCGAAGCCCGTTGCCGTTACTAACTGTTTGAATTTTGCATCGCCCGAGCGGCCGGAGGTCATGCGATCATTCTCTGATGTGATCGACGGAATAAAAGAGGCCTGTGAGGTATTTGAAACGCCCGTCGTCTCCGGAAATGTTTCGTTCTACAACGAAACCGATGGCCGCGGGATCCTGCCGACACCGACGATCGGGATGATCGGTCTGATCGAGGATACGCGGAAGATCGTCACGCACGGTTTCAAGGATAACGGCGACGTGATCGCGCTGCTCGGCGTTACCAACGACGATCTTTCGGTCAGTGAATTTGCACGGACAGTTCTCGGCAAGACCACGGGCGATATGATCGCCGACGGTCGCGTCCCGCAGATCGATCTCGCCCTCGAACGACGAGTTCAGGATGCATGCCTGAAACTTGCCGGAGCCGGTCTGCTCAAGTCTGCCCACGATTGCTCGGACGGCGGTCTCGCGGTCACGATCTCGGAAAGCTGCTTCTCGTCGCTCGGGCGCGAGGCAGTCGGAGCCGATATCGATCTTGATTCTTCGGGCGTCTCGAACGAAGCCGTTCTCTTCGGTGAATCGCCTTCGCGGATAGTGATCAGCTTTACCCCGGAGAATCTGGAGACGGTGAAGGATCTTGTCAGCGAATGCCCGTTCGCCGTCATAGGAAATGTAGGGGACGACGTGCTCCGGATTTCGATCGGCGACGGCGAGGTCATCTCATCTCCTGTTTCGAAGCTCGAAGCCGCGTGGGAAACTTCGCTTGAAAAGAAGCTTGAGTCGGCCGTTGCGCCTAACTCGTAAACCTTGCCTTTTATCTATTGCTAACGCCCCCCTGTAAACTGACTTTATGTCGGCCGGAGTTTACCTTCACATCCCATTCTGCAAATCACGTTGTTCGTACTGCGACTTCGCGACCGATGTTTATCGAAGCTCGGACGCGGTCGAGAGGTATGTGGCCGCTCTCTGCGATGAGATACCTGGAAGGACCGACGCGAACATCAAGGTAGATACAATTTATTTCGGCGGCGGTACGCCTTCGCTTCTTTCGCCAAAACAAGTCGAGCGAATTCTCACCCAAGTGAATTCCTATTTGGAAGTCTCGCCCGCGGCCGAGATCACAATGGAAATGAATCCGGCGACGGTTACACCCGAAACGCTAGCCGGATATGGAT
>JBKJOR010000092.1:0-2967 GCA_046595575.1 Pyrinomonadaceae bacterium
AAGATTCGCACCTCGGTGATTTTAGCGAGGACAAGTCGATCTTGAATTCGGCAGACTCGGTGACATTCTCGAATCTGCGTGAGATAACCGATGAGGTTCTCGCAACACTCACGCCGATTCGAGAATGTCACCGACTCTGCCGGGTTCAAGATCGACTTGTCCTCGATAAAGTCACCGAGGTGCGAATCTTCCTCTTCGCCGATCGGCGTCTCGAGCGAGATCGGTTCCTGTGCGATCTTCAAGACCTTCCGGACCTTTGAGACCGGAATGTCCATACGCTTCGCAATCTCTTCGCTCGACGGCTCGCGACCGAGTTCCTGCACGAGCAGACGCGACGTGCGGATGAGCTTATTGATCGTTTCGATCATGTGCACCGGGATACGGATCGTTCTCGCCTGATCGGCGATAGCACGCGTGATCGCCTGACGAATCCACCAGGTCGCGTACGTCGAGAATTTATATCCACGACGCCACTCGAACTTGTCGACGGCTTTCATCAAGCCGATATTTCCTTCCTGGATCAAATCCAGGAATTGCAGTCCGCGGTTCGTGTACTTCTTTGCGATCGAAACGACAAGCCGCAAATTTGCTTCGACCAGCTCACGTTTCGCCTGATTCGTTTCGTACTCGCCGACGCTGATGTTCTGATGGGCACGCTTTATGTCGACCGGCGGCAGGTGAAATTGCTCTTCGATTTCCGCAACAGCCCCTTTCGCTTCGCGCAATTTTGCGGTCAGCTCACGCTTCTGCGGCTGTGCAGGTTTCTTGTCGACCTTGTTCTGAAGAGTCTTGACAGTCTTTTCGATCTTCCGAATATCTTCAGCGACCTTTCGGATCGAGGCGATCAGAACCTGCATCGAGTGCTCGGTCAGATTGAGGTTTCTTATTTCCTGTGCGATCTCCAGACGCAGACGCGCGGTCTGCCGCCTGAGACGAAGCAGCTTCCGCGGCTTCTTCTTGTCCTTTGCCAGGACCTGCTCCTTTCGGTAGGCCGCCAGCGATTTGAGAGCCTCGTTGTACGTCCGCTGGATGTTCCCGATCCCTTCGAGAGTCCACCGCATATACTCTTCGGCCTTGTCTTCTTCCAGCGATATCTCGGCCTGCTCGGAGAATGCGACCGTCTCGCGGATCGTCGCACGCCCTTTCTGTAGATCGTCTCCAAGTTTAATAAGTCGTTCGACAGCTATCGGAGAACGCGAGATCGCTTTGCGCGTCTTGATCTGCCCACGCTCGATCCGCTTAGCGATCGTTACCTCACCTTCGCGAGTGAGAAGCGGGACAATTCCCATTTCACGCAGGTAAAGACGAACCGGATCGTTCGATTTGTCCAGCGCACCGGCGGACAGATCGAGATCGAGATCCTCCTCGTCGACCGGAGCTTCTTCCTCATCCTCGTCGAGAGTCAAGGTCGACGCACGCTCCAAAAGTTGTGCATCAGTCTCGGCGACAGGAATATTTGCGCCTTCCAAACGATCGAGGACGTCTTCGAGGTCGTCCGCCGACATCATGTTTTCAGGGATTTCCCTGTGGAGTTCGTCGAGGCTTAAAAATTTCTTTCGTTTGCCAAGAGCCAGCAAGCGGTCCATCAAATCTTCTTTTTCGTCGTAATCGGCCATATTTCGTAAACGATTTTGATTAAATAGCGGTCTAACTCGTTGTTCGTAAAAATTGTTATAAATGCCCGGCCATTGCCCTTAAGAACGGATCCAGACACGTATCAAAAACGTAGATGATATCAGGTTTCTGAGATTTTATTAAGCAGGTGCTGCTTCATTTTCGAGAGTTCGAGGTGTTCGTCCACTAATAAGTTGATACGAGCCGAGTCGCGGAGTTGTTCAGCGGCTATCAAATCATGGCTTACTTCGAGGATCCGATTTGAGATCGCCATCGAACGTAGCGTCAATATACAGTTCTCGGCGCGATGCAGGACCTCGTCGATCACCTCGCCGGTTTCGCGATGGGGCTGTGTCATAAACAGCATCGGTAGAAAGTCCTGTAAGACGTCGTCCTCGCCAGTCATTTCCGTAACTGCCTCCATCGTAACTTCCTCAGACTTGGCGTTTAAGTCGGTAAGAGCTCGGAATACAGGGGCTGTCGCGAGAGCCTCGTAGTCGGTTTCCTGGAGCAATGGAAGAACTTTGGCTTGCAGCTCAGGATCGTACACTAGCAACTCGAGAAGCTGCTGTTCAGCGACGGTAATCTTGGCGGCTGTTGCCCGCTTGACCTGTTTACGGAGGTTCTCAGAACCCACCGTGCTGCCTTGTTTCACGGCATTCCAAAGTTCGCGCTTGAGACCCGAATTTTCGACCCGAAAGAAATTCATCGCCTGGTCAAAGCTTTCGCGTTTCTGGATAGGGTTTTTGATATCGGTCAGGATGGGCAGAACGTCCTCGATCGCCTCTGCCTTTTGCCTCGCATTCGCGAGGCTGCGATCGCGAATTGCCGCGTCGAGCACGAAGTCGAGAAAGGGAATGGCGCTGCCGCGTGCTCGGTTGTAAGCTTCGGTCCCGTTTTGACGTACGTAGTCGTCCGGGTCCTTACCATCCGGCAGGACGAGTACTTTGATCTCGAAGTCATTCGGCATCATTACTTCGACCGCCCGCCGGGCAGCACCGATCCCGGCGATATCTCCGTCGTAGTTGATGACGACCTTTTTACAGAACCGGCCAAGCAGCTTCGATTGTTCCTGAGTCAGCGAAGTGCCGAGACTTGCGGCGACGTTAGCGATGCCGTGCTGGACAAGCGCGATCAGATCGAGGTAACCCTCGACAAGGATCGCAAATTTCTTTTTTCGGATCTCATCCTTCGATTGAAACAGGCCGTAGAGATGCTGTCCTTTGACGTACGCCGGTGTCTCGGGCGAATTGAGATATTTAGGTTGATCGTCGCCCATCGCACGAGCACCGGCGTACGTCAAAGGACAGCATCTCTACGGCCTGTTTCAATCGAAGGATGAGATCCGCAAAA
>JBKJOR010000096.1:0-5937 GCA_046595575.1 Pyrinomonadaceae bacterium
TCTTTCGAGCCGATCGGTAAGTTCAAACAGTTGCGATGCAGTCAATTTCGACCTTTGCATCTCGAGGCAATCTAGCAGCCTGAACCGTGGCTCTCGCCGGTTTGTTCTCGTTAAAAAAACGTCCGTACACTTCATTCATCGCCGCAAAGTCACTCATGTCGGCGAGGAAGACCGTGGTCTTTACGACGTTCGCAAGACTCGTGTCCGCCGCCCTCAGAACGGCTTCCAAATTTTTCAGTACCTGCTCGGTCTGCTCATCGATCTCGTTCGAGACAAATTCACCGGTAACAGGGTCGATCGGTATCTGACCCGAGCAGTAAACCATCCCGCCCGTCTTTATCGCCTGGGAGTAAGGACCGATCGCACCCGGAGCATTTTCGGTTGATATTATCTCTCTCATCAAAAAATCGCCTTTCAGAGCTGAATCAGCAAAAGGCGAATGATACCAAACTGAGCTTGAAAAATAAAGTTGCTCTATGCGTTAACTCGTTCGACGGCGATAACACCCGGAACATTGCCAATCGCACTTAAAACCTTGTCTAAGTGTTTCTTGTCAAACACTTCGACCGTCACCTCGATCACCCCCCGGTCATCGCGAGAGATGATCGCTCGTGCGTCGCGTATGCCCGTCTTGATCTCGGCGATCGCATTCGTGATACCGGCCAGCATACCGGTTCGGTTCTCGGTCGTGACGAGAATGCCTACTGACTGAATCTCTTCTTTTTCGGCCTTTGCCCAGTCGACCTCAACGATCCGCTCCTTGTTGACCATCAGCTGCGCAACGTTCTTGCACCGCTTGTTGTGAACCACGATTCCTTTGCCGAGGGAAATGTAACCGATGATCTCCTCGCCGCGGAGCGGATTGCAGCATCGGCCACGAGTCGTGAGCAGATTATCTACGCCCTTGACGATGATCGCATCTTCGCCCAGCCCGATCAGCTTCTTAACTGCCCTAACACCGCTCTCGATACGTGTTTCTTTTCGCTTGTCCGGATCTAGTTCGGCGAACTTCTCGGCGCCGAGAAACTTTGCCAGCACATTTCGAGGCAGGGTTTTTCCGTAGCCGATCGATGCTAGAAGATCCTCGGGACGGCCGAGACCGTACTCGTTTGCGATCCGCTTCATCTCGGCGTCGTTATTGATCAGTTTTTTCGGACCGACGCGGAACCTGTCCGCTTCTTTCTCGAGAAGCTTGCGTCCGATGTCGATCGAATCCGCCCGTTGTTGTTCAGAGATCCAGTGCCGTATACGATTTCGTGCCTTCGACGTCGAGACGTGCGTAAGCCAATCTCGTGAGGGCTTTGAGTTGGCAGTCGTCATGATCTCTACGACGTCGCCGTTCTGCAGCTCACTTTTGAGTGGCACGATGCGGCCATTGATCTTCGCTCCGGTGCACGTATCTCCGACCTCGGAGTGGATCGAGTAGGCAAAATCTATCGGGCTTGAACCTCGCGGAAGCTGGATCACTTTGCCTCGCGGAGTGAAGGTGTATACATCTTTCGGGAACAGGTCGAGTTTTAACGTCTCAATAAAATCTTCGGAATCGCCATTCTGATCATGGTCCTCGACCAGCGGCAGGAGCAGCCGCTCGACAGTCTTGCGCAACTCATCCAGGTTACCTTCATCCGTGACCGAGCCAACCTTGCTCTCTTTGTATCGCCAGTGCGCCGCGACCCCTTCCTCCGCTATACGGTGCATCTCTTCCGTTCGAATTTGCACCTCAAAGGCGTGCCCACCCTCGCCGATCACGGACGTATGCAGCGACTGGTAGAGGTTATCGCGCGGTATGGCGATCCAGTCCTTAAACCTCTCGGGCACCGGTGTCCAGAGGTCGTGGATCACGCTTAATGCCACATAGCAGTTTTTCTTTTCGTTATCAGTGATGATGCGGGCGGCTATCAGGTCATAAACCTGCTCGATCATCAGTTTCTGCTTCTTTAGTTTCTTCCACAGGGAATAGAGCCGTTTCACACGCCCTTCAACTTCGACGAAGGGGACATCGTTCTCGACAAGCTTCGTCTCGATCGCCGCCTTGATCTTTTCGAGTGTCGCCTCGAGCTCGGGGCGCCTTGCATCAACTTCCTTTGCCAGCCTTCTGTATTCGTCCGGATAAAGATTTTGGAACGAAAGATCTTCCAGCTCACTTCGGAGCTTACCCATTCCGAGTCGGTGGGCGATCGGAGCGTAGATATCAAGTGTTTCTTGGGAGATTCGTGCCCGCTTCTCAGGTTTAAGAAACTGCATCGTCCGCATGTTATGAAGTCGGTCGGCAAGTTTGATTAGCACAACGCGGACATCGGTAGTCATTGCGAGAACCATTTTCCGGACGTTCTCGGCCTGCTGCTTTTCCCTCGAGAGGCTGCTAATATGGGCGATCTTTGTGAGTCCGTCGACCAGCAAAGTTATCTCGTCCCCGAAGTAAGTTTTAATCGTCTCGAGATCGACGAGCGTGTCCTCAACAACGTCATGTAACAAGCCCGTCGATACGCTGACCTCGTCGAGACGCATTTCGGCAAGGATGTCGGCGACTTCGAGCGGATGCACCAAGTACGGCTCACCCGATGCTCGCTTCTGGCCGCGGTGATGCATTGCTGAAAACAGGTAGGCTCGCCGTATTAGCTCGACGTCGGGGTCGCGGCGGTTAGCTTCTACCTTCTCTATTACATCCTCTATCCGGATCATTCGTTTACCGATCTAATATTACATTCTAACGCTTTGATGCTAACAATAATTTTGGGAGGCCCGCACTCGCGACAGCGAGACGAAAAGGCGATGCCCGACAGCGGGCATCGCCTTTTCGTGTAACTATTTACCCTTTACTTAGTTGCAGGGGCGACGTTCGCATTGGCGTTTGCGTTAGCAGCCGCTTCCGCCGCAGCGACACGAGCGTCCATTTCATCCTGGATCGCTTTATCAATGTTACTCAACTCAAGGAAGCTCGCACGACCGTTGTCAGCCTGTAACTTCAGGGCATCGCGGTCTGCGGTGCGTCCCTCCATATCAGCTAATCTCATAGCCTGAGCGTCAAGACTTGCCTTATAGGAGCGAACCGACTCGAACACTTTGAACTGATCGAGGTTCTGCTTCAACTGCTGGTCTGTACTCGCTTTAAGATCAAAGCTTTTCGCATTCTTAACCGCGTCCGGTTCGAGGGCGACCGCTTGATCGATAAGTTGCAGCCCGTCTGTTACGCAACCCTTAAGCCGGTCGAGTTCGGCCGGATTCTCAGGCTTGACCCACTGAAAGACGTCCTTGCCATCCTTCTTAATTGTTTTCTTGGTTTTCTCGGTATCGGTTATCTCGTTCGCACACGTATTCTTTCTTGCGGCCAACGACGTTAACGCCTCTGCACGGAACTGCGGCTGGATATCGGCCATCTTAGAACGGTCGGTCACCCACTGCTGCCACTCGTCGCCACGCTGAAGATCGTTGAGAAGACTTGCAATTGCCTTATACGAGCTCTGATCGTTCTTATCGACATCCAAAGCTTTTCGGTATGCCTGTATGGCTTCTTCCGCTCGCTCTTTTTTATCCCGCTCACCAATGTACCGGGAGTGAAGCGTTCGTGCCAAAAATATTTGTGCCGTACGTCCTTCGAGAGTGACCCCTTCAGGATCACGTGACGCGGCTGTTCTGAACAACTCTTCCGCTTCCTGGAACTTACGCTCCTTGTATGCGATCGAACCGTCAACCAAATTCTTTCTGGATAAAATGCGGTTAAAGTACGAACAATTAGTCGTAAGAAAAACCGTCAGTAAAAGTAATGCAAAAACCCCTAAACGAGAAAATCTCATTTTCGACTCCATATGGAAGGCAAGGAACGAGAGCCGCAAAACAAAATATGCGGCCCGCATCTCCTCTCCAATTATTGTGCTAAATCGTCTATCTGCAGCCCGATCGGTGATGCTCCGGCCATTTTTGCGGCGTCGATAACCTTCACGACGTCACCGTATTTCGCCAAGGTCGGAGACTTGAGAAATATAGTCTTCTCGACTTCGTTGGTGTTCTCACGGAACACACCGTTCGTTGCTCTTTGACTAAAAATATCGGCGAGCTTCGCAGTCAACGCAGTTGGGTCGTCGACAGTACCGGCCGGTTCGTTGTTCAAGGTCAGGCCGCGGGTCTCTCGGTTGATAGCCACGACAAGGGTCAGCGGGTTCGGCTTTACGTCGAGCTGCTGATCATCCTTCGGTTCCGCAGGAACCTTCGCCTCAAAACGGCTCGGTTTAACTGGTGTAATGACCATGAAAATGATCAACAACACGAGCAGTACGTCGATCAGCGGCGTCACATTGATGTTTGGTTTGGCTCCTTCACCCAAGCCGCGCGAAGACATTCCCATATACCTTTCTCCTGTCCCTACCGGGGACGTACTCTAATTTGCCGGTGCCGCTGGTGCTGTCGTTCCTTTCTTCTTGTCCGCTACAAGACCGATCTTATCAATATCTTGTTTCCGGATCGTGTCGATCGCTTGCACGACTGTACCGTAGTCCACTTCGACTCCACTCTTTATGTAGACGATGCGTTTATCCGGCGCCTTATCCTTCATCATGGACTGAATCTTTTCCCCAAGGGCTGTGATCGGGAACGGATCCTTACCAATATAAAAGTTGTTGTTGTCAGGGATCGAAATAACGACGGATGTATCCTTCGTGATCTCGGCATCCTCATCGGGAGTAATCAACTCCTTCGGAATGTTTACAGTCACTCCCTGCTGCAACAGCGGCGTCACGATCATGAAGATGATAAGAAGCACCAGCATGACGTCCACCATCGGAGTGACATTGATCTCCGAATTGTATTCGCTGGTTCCACCTATTGATGCGCCCATATTAATCTCCTAATAAAACCGGAGAGAGACCTATTAGCCTCTCAAAGCTTTAGTGCGCTGCTTGATGAAATAATCAACCAATTCAGACGCTGAGTTCTCCATTTCGACGCCAAAGCTCGTAACCTTATTCGTGAAATAGTTGAACAGCCACACTGCCGGGACCGCAACCGCGATACCGAACGCGGTAGCTACCAGAGCTTCTGCGATAGCGGCACCTACAGCGCCGATACCGGCATTCTCTGCCTGGGCCAAAGCGACGAACGCACCGATGATACCGACGACGGTTCCGAACAGTCCGACGAACGGAGCAGTTGAACCAACCGTTGCGAGACCGGCAAGACCACGCTTGAGTTCGGCCGTCTTAACAGCGATAGCACGATCAAGAGCTCGCTTCGAAGCTTCCATTTCATCGGCCGAGATATCCGAATTGCCCTGATGCGCTGCGAATTCCTTGAGTCCCGACGAGACCACCATCGCAAGGTGCGAATCCTTGTGCTTGTCGCTGATGTTGATCGCCTCATCGATGTTGCTGTTCTTAAGTGCCATTGCAACCTTCGGGGCATACTGACGAGATTGCTGTCTCGCCTTGTTATATGTCAGCCAACGCTCGATCCCGACGGCGATCATATAGACCGACTGTACGAGCAGCGTCGCGATAACGATCCAGCCCGGTATCGTTAAGCTCTTCGCGATATCGTAAATACCGAACGAGATCTTCGTTCCGCCCTCAGCAAACAGCAGAAATGTGTCCAAAGAACCTGTCCCTAACAGGTCTGCAACAAAAGTCATGATTTTTCCTCCAAAGAAATCAAACGAGTTTTATGATTGCGATCTTGCGATAGCATTTCGGAGAGCAGAGCTACTGCACCGCTCTCCGAGTGTTCCGGAGTTACGGAACGAAATTATAAGTGATCACGCCCGAAACTTTGACGGGCTGACCTGATAGTTGGGTCGGACTAAAGCGAGCTCCCCGCGCGGCTTGGACCGCAGCGGCTCGAAGAAGCGGATGACCGCTAACTGCGCTCGCTGAAACAACACTACCGCTTTCGTCCATGAGTACCTGTACCCTGACAGCTCCAACAGCACCAACCGCTCGTGCGGCAGGC
>JBKJOR010000097.1:0-2548 GCA_046595575.1 Pyrinomonadaceae bacterium
GTGATCTCGTTCGGATTCTATTAGGGCCCGGTGTGCTGGACACGGGACGGACAAGGACTGATCTTCAAAAAAACCGATAAGCAGATCGGCAACCTTTGGCGGCAGAACCTTGCAGGAGGACTGCCGCGCAAGATCTCCGATTTCAGGTCGGAGACGATTTTTAATCACGTGTTCTCCTCTGACGGCAAGCAGCTTATAGTCTCGCGCGGTAAGGTCGCGTTCAACACGGTGATACTGCGAAACTTCGATTAGCATCAAGCTGATGCTCCTCCGCAGTTTTCGACCAGGGCGTTCGACCTGTGAATATCAGAGGCCTCGTCCGGTTGCTCGTTGGTACTGCTCGAGGTTATTAACATTACCGAAGCGACGACGATTCCCGCACCAATCAGCATCTGTCCCGTCATCGATTCGCCGGCAATGAACCAGCCGAGTAGGACGGCGATCACCGGATTCACATATGCGTACGTCGCGACCATCGCCGGGCGTGCGTTCTTGAGCAGCCAGCTGTATGCCGTGAAGCCGATGAGCGAGCCGAAAATTATCAGGTAAGCGAGACCGAACAGAGAGTTGTTCGAAACCGCGGCCGGATCGAATGTCGATAACTCACCTCTGACCAGACCGACCAGCAACAGCGATCCGCTGCCGGCGAGCATCTGCATGCCGGCCGTCAACAGCGACGACTTCGGCACGGACGCCCGAAGCCCGTAAATCGAACCGGTCGCCCATGACAACGCACCTACGATAACAGCTATGATGCCGATCCACTGACCCGTTCCGTCAGACTCGACACCGCCGGACGCACGCCCGTCGATCAAGAGCCATACACCTACAAAGCCGAGCAGGAGACCAGCCGCGACTTTCCAGTTCGGCCTGCCGTTTTTGAGCCAGAGCCAACTGAGGATTACGATCCACAACGGCTCGGTCGCCACAAGGAGCGCCGCAAGGCTGGATGGAATGAAGTGCTGCGCGAGTACGACGCCGCCATTGCCGCCGAGCAACAGGAGCGTCCCGACGATAAAGCTCGTCCGCCAGTGCTTGAGCGTGGGTGTTTCGTAATCCTTCGAAAAACGCGCCCACACAAGTAGTATCGAACCGGCAAATGCGAACCGGGCACCCGCCATCAGAAACGGAGGAAGCGTTTCGATCGCATACTTGATCGCCAGATACGTCGATCCCCAAAAAACATAAACGGCGAAAAAGGCCGCAATCAGTATCACCAGCTTGCGACCGGCGGCCGTCGTCCTAACTTCGTGCAACGTCATCTCACTTACCCCTTGCTTTCGTTAATTCTTCCAGTTCGATCGGCACGATCGTTCCCTCTTTAAACGTCTTGAGCACCACGGTTGTCCGCGTACTTACGACATTCGGGAGTCCCTTGATCTGCTCGCGAAGAAAGCGCCCGAGAGACTCGGCGTCGCGGCTAAGCACCTTTATGTAAAAGCAATCGTCTCCCGCAACCTCGTGGACTTCCTGGACCTCCGGTACGGCAGACAGCAACTCGCCGACTCCCTCGCCGCATTCGCTGGTGCGAACGGCGATGATCGAGGTCAACCCGAACTCGAGCGCCTTCGGGTCGATATCCGCCGAATAGCCGCGTATCACGCCTCGCTCCTCGAGTTTTCGGATACGTTCCAAGACCGCTGAGGGCGCAAGGCTCACCTGTCGGGCAATATCAGCGTTGGACGTTCGACCATCCTGCTGAAGAATATTTAGTATCGTTTTGTCAATGGCATCAATCATTCGGTTTTGACCTCGATAACCAGAATAATCGTCGGTGACCGAATGTGTCAAGCAGAATTATGAACGGAGTTTCACGCAAAGCTCGCTAAGGCTGCAAAGATAAGTGTTTTTAGAATTGCTGGCGTCCTTTGCGAGCTTTGCGTGGAGTTTCCTCCGCTGTATCATCACCGCATATGACGTCCGCGATGCAGATCGAACATGAACAGATAGTTTCCTTTAATCCGGCAACTCGAGCGGAAGTCGGTCGAGTCGAGCAGATGTCGGCGGAAGATGTCCGAGCCGCCGTCGAGCGGTCTCGAGAAGTTTTCCACAACTGGAAAAAAACCTCATTCGCTGAGAGAGGGGCAGTTGTCATGAAGGCGCGCGAGCTAATCCTGTCAGAGCTTGATGAGATCGCACATCTAATCTCGGCGGAATCGGGAAAGCCGTTCGGCGAGGCCATTGCGATGGAGATCGCACCTGTTCTCGACCTGATGCAGCACTTCGCAAGAAGCGCCGAGCGGATGCTCAAGCCGAGACGCGTCAACATCGGGCTCTACGCCACAATGGGACGCTACTCAAAGATCGTTTATCACCCACTCGGCGTCGTCGGGATAATTCCCGCGTGGAATTATCCGTTCTCGATCCCGCTCGGCGAGACGGTGATGGCGTTGATGGCGGGAAATTCGGTGGTGATAAAACCGTCGGAACTGACGCCGCTGGTGGGAGTGAAGATTGCCGAGATATTCGAGCGGGCCGGTGCACCGGCCGGTCTCGTACAGGTCGTGACGGGCGACGGGCGCTCAGGAGCCGCGCTCGTCGACGCATT
>JBKJOR010000153.1:0-2944 GCA_046595575.1 Pyrinomonadaceae bacterium
GGCGATCCTGAAAAAGGTAAATCTGCCTGACGCGATCAATTTACAAAGTGTTAGCGTCTCGGAGAATATGAAATCGTCGGCGGGTACCGATGTACACGGAGGCGAGCTGGCGGTCCAAACCAGCGCGAACAATAGATGGTTAAAGATCGGGCTTGCATCCGCGGTCGCGGCGATCGTCGTCGCGTTTGCCGGTTATTATCTGCTGCGATTTTCCGAGTCAGAAAAGCCGGCTGGGAAAAATATACTTGTTCGCCTGACTGACGAGCCGTTCGATGACGCCTATCCGGCCTTCACCCACGATGGACAAATAAGATTCGTCCGCTTTATGGATAAGCAAACGCTTGTGACGAACGTAATGAATACTGATGGAACGGCGATCCGCGAGCAAACCGAGATACCCGGACTCTCGAGCGGTATCTGGTCACCCGATGGAACCAAGGTCTTTTATCATAAGGCCGCGGGTGATCCTAACATTTACTTGGCGAACTCGGACGGATCGAACGAACAGATAATGCCGTTCCACCCCGGCAACTATAACTGGTCGGCCGATTCCAGACAGCTCGTATATCAGTCGAGGGCGCGGGATAATTCAGTCTCGAACAACTCCGACATATTTATTTTTACGCTCGAGAGCAACGCGATTGTGACCGTCGTCGAAAGTCCTTTCTTCGATTCCGATCCGTCGTTTTCACCTGACGGAAAGAGTATTGTCTACGCGAGCGATATCGATGGCAATTTCGAGCTTTACACCAGGGTCATCGCCACGGGCGAGACAAAACGGCTGACATACGATCCCGGACACGAGTCGTTTCCGACTTACTCACCTGATGGTACTCAGATAATTTTCAATTCCGACGGTGAAAAGGAAAATAACGACGTCTACATGATGAACGCCGACGGCAGCAACATCCGGAAGATCACCGACGGTCCGGGCTGGGATGCGAGTCCTCCAAATTCGTGGTCACCCGATGGAACAAAAGTATTGCTCTTAAGCGATAGAGGCGGCGGGAAGGAAAATATTTACTTGATGAATATTGAGCCGTATGCACCGCGGCGAATTGTTCCGGATATAGAAGGTGATCAGCCGCTCGATCCATCCTACTCGCCCGACGGAAGTCTGATCGCTTTTCGATTGTCGAACGAGATCCGGATCTTCGACATCGGGTCGCAAACGGACAAATTCGTTTTCGAAACGACGGCGGGTGTAACCCCCACATTTTCGCCTGACGGAACTACGATCTTGTTTCAGGAACGGCTCAACGAGAATACCGAGATATGTTCGGTAAATATCGACGGGACCGGCTTTGTCAATATTACGAACAGTCCGTCCAAAGATCTGTCGCCCGCATATTCGCCGGACGGCAGAAGCATCGCATTTGCGGCCAATCGCGCGGCGGGTACGACCACCTTTGAGATCTATGTCATGAATGCGGATGGCACGGACCCGCGGCTCGTCTTTGGCGACCGCGCAATGTCTGTCGGCCCGATTTGGTCGCCCGATGGAAAGTCGCTTGTCTTTGCAAATGATCGAACGGACGGTCGTGTGGGGAACTTCGAATTATTTTCGATCGACCTGGATGACGGTACAGAGAAGCGGTTGACGTACCGGCGCCACTACGACACGGACGCCGCTTATTCGCCCGACGGAAGACGGATCGCGTTCGTCAGTAATGCGGACGGAAATGCAGAGATATATGTCATGAATGCCGATGGTAGCGGCCTACTTCGGTTGACCCGCGACCTCGGAAACGACCAGTCTCCACATTGGTCACCGGATGGAAAGAAATTGGTCTTCACGAGCGACCGTACGGGGAAGTACGCGATCTACGAGATGGACCTTTGATCATGCCGATCGGTTCTCGTGGGCAGCCAACGACAAAGTGCAAAAGCCCGCGCGTAAGCAAGGGCGATTTGCTCAACGTTGAGAGCGGATTTCCTAATGTGATTAACTTGAGCAGGCCGATGCCGCAATATACAATTCCTTGATCGCTTTCTCATTTCCTTTGCATTCTGAATTCGCCTGGAGAACTCGTATGAACCACTTCGTTCTGGCATTATCGGTACTCATTTTGTCCGCCGCAGCTCAGGCCCAGGTGCCGGCGTTGAAAAACGCCAAGGCCGATAAGCACTCAGCAGAACTGTCACAACCCGTCGATCGTGAGTACACCGATTCGATAGTCAAAAACACCACGGACAAAATGTTCCTGACCGAATTCGTGGATCACCTGCCGTCGTCGTCAAAGGTGCCGAGCCCGGCGAAGATCCTGGGTTACCCGATCGGAACACCAAATAAGCTCACGTACACCGCGGATCAGTATCGTTACTATCGCGAGCTCGAAAAGGCCTCGTCGCGTGTACGAACGTTCATCGCTCCGGAGAAAAGCGAGCAGGGGCGCGAACAAATGTTGATCGTCGTTTCGGACGAAGCGAATCTAGCAAAGCTAGATCGGTATAAGGAGATCACGGCTAAGCTCGGCGATCCGCGCGGCATCAGTGACGAGGTGGCGAAGCAACTGGTATCCGAGGGCAAGGCGATCTATTGGGCTTCGGGCTCGATCCATTCACCCGAGACCGGATCGCCCGAGATGCTGATGGAATTAGCCTATCGTCTGGCGGTTGAGGAAACGCCTTTCATACAAGAGATCCGAAAGAACGCGATCATCTTGATCACGCCGACGCTCGAGGTCGACGGCCGCGACACGATGGTCGATCTCTACAATTATCGAAAGGCGAACGAGGGCAAGCGGTCGCCTGGTTTGATCTATTGGGGGAAGTACGTCGCGCATGATAACAATCGCGATTCGATGGGGATGTCGCTTGTCCTCTCGCGAAATCAGATGGCGCACTTTCTCGATTTTCATCCGACCGTTCTCCACGACCTGCACGAATCGGTTCCGTTTCTATACACGTCTACGGGCACCGGCCCCTACAACGCATGGCTCGA
>JBKJOR010000313.1:0-4334 GCA_046595575.1 Pyrinomonadaceae bacterium
GAATTCAGAAGCAGAAACTTGCCCTCGAGACGGCCGCCTTCTGACTTCTCACTTCTGACTTCTGAATTCTGACTTCTGACTTCTGACCTCTGATTTCTGCCCCCGAACCTTTCGCCTTTAAAAATTGTAGGGGCAGCAACTATGGCTGCCCGCGGGAAGTCTTGCCTGGGAAAGGAAGACGGACCGGGACTAGCCCTGCCCCTACAATTGTCTCCGGCAACGAAAGTGGTGCCGGAATCTGTTAAGAATGATCTTCAGTTAAATGGGTTCTACGCCCAAGCCTTTGTTGAGATAGTGGTAGAGATCATTGAAATCGAGAACTGCTCGATTCAAGATCAGCGGAAGCTGCGGAATGTCGGCAGTGTTGACGATAAGGTTGAGGTTACGGAGGAACGCTTCGTGGGCGTTCATCGTCGTGCCGCCCTCCTCGAGTGAGACAAGAAATAAGCGTCTTCGCTCGGACGAGTACATGGTATTGGCCTTCTGCTGCAAGATCGCTGCTCCGCCAAATTCGGCTGCGAAATCGGGAGAGAAAACTACGATCTCCGTTTTGCCTTCGCGAAGCCGTTCGTTCGCCTGACCGGGTGTTTGAGCGATATAAACCCTATACCCCGAGTCGGACATCATCTTTGCAATTTCGTCCTTCTTGTCGCCAAGACAAAGCAGCACGCGACGCGGCCGCTCGGCCTCTTCGTCGTCTCTGTCCAACGAGGCCTTCCCGGTCTGAAGTGCCGACAGAAGCGAGCGCAGTGCGCTGTTGATCTCGACCTCCGACTGCTTCTCGGCAAACTGGCTCGCTCCCTGCTCCGACGCCGCGGCAGGCTTGTTGGCAGCCAGTTGCTCTACCGTCGGTGAACCCATGCCCTTAGCGTCCTTGTTGGCGCGAAGCATGTTCTGACAACGGGGGCATCGAACGGTAAAGTTTCCGCTCGGGATCTTGGATTCGTCCAGTTGTAACGAGACTGAACAGTTGTCGCAGCGAATAATCATGGTAGGTGTGTCAGTGGTCGGTGGTCGGTGGTCGGTGGTCAGTTTTCGTGCCGGCTGAGTTGTCTTAACTGGCAACCGACAACTGACTACTACTCCATTAGATCGAGGACCGAGTTGGCGCCTGCGGGTGCGGGCGGCGGCGGTGCGAGCGGTTCGACGACGGGCCTCGGTTTGTTCAAGAAATCGTCGGTCGACGAAAGTCCTCTTAACTGCAGCAGCAAATTGTTTTGATTCGTCGCGTACGACAGTCCGTCTTCGAGGGTGATCTCTTTATCCTCAATCATCTTTCTGATGACCGAATCGAAATCCTGCATTCCATCGATCTCGCCGTCGCGTATCGCGTCGAGTAGCGTCTTTCCTTCGCTCTCGCCCTTTTCAATGTACTCGCGGGTACGAGGGTTCGATCGGAGCACCTCGACGGCGGCGATCCGTCCTTTGCCATCAGCTCGAGGGATCAGTCTCTGCGAGACGATATAGCGAAATGTCTGTGCAAGGCGCGTTCGAATAATACGCTCCTCGTTCTTTGGATAGAGTCCGATGATGCGGTCGATAGTTTTCGATGCATCGATAGTGTGCAGCGTTGAGAGGACCAAATGGCCCGTCTCGGCGGCTTCGAGTGCGATCTCTGCAGTCTCGAGATCCCGCATCTCACCGACGAGAATAACTTTCGGTGCTTGACGCAGTGCGGCACGAAGAGCCGATGCAAAGTCTTTGGTGTCGGCACCGACCTCGCGTTGATTGATGGTCGACTTTTTGTGATTGTGCAGAAACTCGATCGGATCCTCGATCGTGACGATGTGATAAGCCTTCGTCTCGTTGATCCTGTCGATGATCGCTGCGAGCGTCGAACTCTTACCTGAACCGGTCGGGCCCGTAAGAAGCACGACGCCGTTTCGAATATCGGCGATCGCCCTTAGTTGATCGGGGAGGTTAAGTGCTTCAAAACTCGGGATCTCGGTCGGAATGACCCGCATCACGATCGAGTACGAATTTCTTTGCTGGAAAACGTTTACACGAAAACGGCATTTGCCCGGAAGTGCATAGCTCAGATCCGCCGTTCTTGTCTTTGCAAGTTGGACGGCGGCTTCGGCGTTGTCGCGAAGTAGGGCCATCGCTATCATTTCCGTCTGATATGCCGTGAGCCTCCCGATACCGAGCGGTGTTGAAGGGTAGAGCGTTCCGCTGATCTCCACCTGCGGCTTCTGGCCGCAAGAGAAGTTGAGATCGCTGACGTTGTCCGAGACGGACAGCATCTGCTCAATAATGGGTGCTACATCAAGCAAACTCATTTGATTGGATTACTCCTGGAATGTTGTGAAAGACGGAAAGGAAAGACTTGAGCGGTGGACCTGGGCGGCCGTTTCTCCAGCGTTTATATTACTCGCCAGAAAGAAAGAATGCAATAAATATTTTAGCAAACGCCAAAGATGTTCAACGCAAGCTGTCGAGAAGCTTCTGAACCCGATCGGCGATTCTATTCGGAGCGGATAAGAGATCGCTGATAATTGCGACGGAGTCAGATCCGTGTTCGATCACCGACCTCGCGTTCGACCGGTCGATGCCGCCAATCGCTACGAGAGGAAAGCCGCCCACACCTTGCCGTGCCGCATTGATGCCGCTCAGGCCGACGACCGGGTCGGGATCGGACTTAGTGCGCGTCGCAAATACAGGGCCGATCGCAATATAGTCTATTGGCAGCTCGAGAGCAGCGAGCACCTGATCAATGGAGTGCGTTGAAAGTCCGATTATTTTTTTTTCACCGAGCAGCTTTCGCGCGTCCAACGGGGAAAGATCGTCCTGTCCAAGATGCACGCCGTCCGCTCCGGCGGCGAGCGCAAGATCGACGCGGTCGTTGATGATTATCTTTACTCCATTCGAGCGTGCGAACTCGATCGCTTCGCTCGCCGCACGGAAGAAAGCGCCCGACGATGCGATCTTATCGCGTAGTTGGATAAGCGATGCTCCGCCAGCGGTCATGCGACAAACCTGCTCAAGGTGAGACAAGCCGGAGATTTGCGTGTCAGTGATCGGATAAAGCTTTGGAAGAGTAAATTGCAAGGGTCAGTTGGGCTCAGGCAAAGGATTTCATCATCAGGTAGCAATCTTCGCCGTTGGTGTAATACTTCGCGAGCCGCTGAACCGAAGAATATCCTGCTTCGCGATAGAGAAGCTGCGCCGAAGTATTACTCACACGCACTTCCAGCACGACCGTTAGGATCCCGCGATGCCGGAGGGCGTGCTCCACATGCGAAAGAAGTTGCTTTGCAAGGCGCCGGCGGCGGTGCTCGGGTGCAACGCCGATTGTTGTCAGATGGGCCGAACCATCCTCGTTGACAAGCACAAAGACAAAGCCCGCCATCTCACCCGTCGCGGTGACGATGCGATAGCTCAGATTCCTCGGCTCACCGAGAAGATAATTGAACGTGTGCTTTGTATAATTCTCGCCGTTTCTAAAACAACGCACATTAAGCCGCAGCACTTCATTCAAGTGTTTATGGGTCAGCGGATGGATCGAGTAAACGGTGGGCGAGGCGGGTATCACCGCTTCAGGTTCCCGGATCTCGAGCGGCCCGAAAAAGTTTCGAATTGTCTGCAGAACCGCCATGTCTGGTTAATCGATGAACATGCAGTCGCCGTAGCTATAAAACCGGTAACGAGCGTCGACCGCATGTTTGTATGCACCCATTATAAGTTCGTGACCGCCGAAAGTTGAAGTCAAAATCAGCAGGGAACTCTGGGGCAGATGGAAGTTCGTCAATAAGGCGCCAACGGCCCGAAACCGGTAGCCCGGCGTTATCGTGAGATCCGCCATCCCGTCGCCTGCCTGGAAAATCTTTTCTCCTGCCCCCGCCGACTCAAGTGCACGGGTGGTTGTCGTGCCGACCGCGACGATCCGCCGATCATCGGCGCGGGCTGCGTTCAAGGTCTCAGCCGCCTCCTCAGTGATCTCATATCGCTCAGGCAGAACGGAATGCTGCGCGACGTATTCGGTACGAACTGGCTCAAACGTTCCGTATCCTACATGCAAGGTTAGTTCGACGATCTGGACGCCCTTTGCCCGGATCTGATCGAGCACCGCAGGAGTGAAATGCAGACCCGCGGTCGGGGCCGCGATCGCACCACGAGTCTTGGCATAAACGGTTTGATAGCGCTCGATGTCATTCGCTTTGCCGCTACCAGATTCTCTTCGGATGTAAGGCGGGAGCGGGGTGCCGCCGACACGGTCGAGGACGTCGTAGAAATCTCCGTTGAACTCGAATTCGATCTCGACGTTCCCGGCACCATCGTTTCGCGTGATCACGCCGCCGAGGTCATCGGCGAACGTCACTTGCTTCCCGGCTCGG
>JBKJOR010000374.1:0-2692 GCA_046595575.1 Pyrinomonadaceae bacterium
CCCAGATGCTTGATCGTGTCGAGCCCTAAGCGTGGATTGACGGTAGCTGTAAAGGACCGTGTCTTCCCGGCAACGACGCACGCCGCGGAAAAGTAAAGGACGCCCCACAAAAAGAAGATCGCACCTACAATCGCGAGGGGCGCCGGTAGATTCAGAAAGCCCTGCACCGTAGCCTCGCTCTCTTTTGCTTGCGTCTCAGGTGATCTGCCGATCTCGGTCTCGAGATTCTGTCGTCGACTCTCTTTCGATATCGTCGACAGTTTGGGTTCACCCCGGCTCTCACTAACTTCAGCCGTTGGCACCTCTCTAATTGCTTCGATACGTGCGGTCGGAGCTCCGAGCACACCTTTCACCTGCTCAGACTGTTCGACCGTTCGTTGAATGTCGTAGTAGGGCGTACCGGGAATCTTCTGCACGTTCGCCTGGAACGCCTCGATCTCCGAATTGACGGATGATACAACAAGATAAAAACCTAATATAAGTACGACAATGAATGGTCCGAAAGACGAAATGTATGCAGCGGTGACCAGAAGGTACGGATGGACAACGTCATCCCTTGATCTGCGGTTCTCGAAATCGGGCTCGGGGTCCTGCATAGCTTTCCGCAGCGAATGATCAGCCAACGTTCAGCAGCTCCTCTTCTTCGGCGGCCGGTTCGAGTTCCAGCGCATTTTCTCTTTCGACCTCGGCATTCTTTGCGTTCACCAAAAAGCGAACCACTCCTCGGCCGATCTCGCCGGAATCGCAGCCGCGGATCAACGCGTTGACCACACTCGCGTCATAACGCGAACCGACAAGTTCTTTGATCCGTTCGAGAGCTTCGGGCAGCAGCATTCCCTTTTGGTATGGTCGGTCGATCGTCATCGCATCGAACGTGTCAGCGACGGAGACGATCTTCGCCTGCAATGGTATCTGCTTGTCAGTCAAGCCTTGCGGATAACCCTTGCCGTTTACCATCTCATGATGCATATACATTCCCGGCAGAAAGTCTTTCATGGCCGGGATCTGCGACATGATCTTGTAACCCTTCTGCGGGTGAGTCTTCATTATTTCGTACTCTTCGTCTGTCAGAGCGGCAGGCTTCTTGAGGATGCTGTCATCAATGGCGATCTTACCGACATCGTGAAGCAAAGCGCTGATCCGAAGCGTCTCGAGTTCTTCGGCCGCGAGGCCGAGTTGTTTTCCGATCGCGACCGAGATCCGCGCGACGCGCTCGGAATGACCCCTGGTATATTTGTCTTTGCCGTCGATAGCCGCGGCGAGAGCTTTTACGGTACCGACGAACAGTTCACGATTCTCCTGGGCCGCTTTGGCGAGGCGAGCGATGTGCTCTTCGAGATTCTCGCTCATCGTGTTGAACGACTCGCCAAGGGCCCCGATCTCGGTCATATTCCGGGTCTCGACACGTGTCGAAAAATCGCCGGCGGCAACTTGTTCAGCGGCAGCCGATAGTTTCAGGAGGGGCTTCGTCAGTGTACGTGCCGCAAGCGAACCGACCAGCAAAGCGATAAACGCGAAGGCCAGGCTTATCAGCCATGTCTGCGTCTTCATCTCACCGACCGATGCCAGAGCCTTTCTTTCGTCCTGCATCGTGATCACACCAAAGCTCACGTCACCCGAGAGTCGAACGGTCGAGTAAGCTCCGATCATGTCGTAGCTTTCGCCATCGAAATCGGCGGTGAACGGTACAAGCCCGGATTGGATCTGAGCATTAGCCTCTTGCCACTCACCGACGATCTTTAAGTTCGTCAGTGACTTCTGCGAGTTGACCAGTGAAGGGTCGGGGTGAAACACAGCCTTTCCCGATTGGTTGACAACGAAAACTATCGGCAGACCGGCAGTCCAGAGATCGACCTCGCTCGTCGCCCCTGTGCCAACAACGGCTCGGGCTATCTCCTGCAGCGACACGATGGCGACAACCGACGCAGCAGGCTGGCCGTTCATCTCGACGGGAGACGCAATAGTCAAAACCGAATCGCCCGATTGTGGTAACTTTTGCGGCTCTCCGATAAGAACGGGCTGGTCCGTTAATTTCTCCAAAGCCGCTTCCGAGATGCTGTCGATATCGGCACGGCTCAGTGCATTTGGGCGGAATAGCGCGAGGGGCTCGGCCCCGACGGGACGGACATACAGAGCAAGAACACTGGGGTTTTCGCGGAGGGTCGAACCTAATTTTTCTTCAGTCTGCGGAGACGATAATATGTCGGTACTATTGGCAAGCTCGAGAGCTTTCGCCACACCGCGGACAACGTCGGAGTTATGCTGGCCGAACAATTCGATCTGGCGGGCCTTTTCCTGAACCAGTTGGATCTGATATCGATTCTCTACCGCACGCAGTTCGGTGGCGCTTCGCTGCGAGAGGAACCATCCGGTCAAGACAAGCGGCACAAGCCCGACGAGCAAAAGCGTACAGGTAACAAAGTAAATTAAGCTGATCTTTCTTGGTGAACGGGGCATTAAGGAAGGGGACGAAGGGATCGCCAGCCTGATTTTACGATAGTTTCGCGAGTCCGGTCAACAACATTTAACACGTGGTCCGAGTCGATTTGAGTTCGTCGAAGCACGACTCAGGGAACCAGATCTTCATTAGCGGTGTTTTCTGGATAGTTGGTGGTTCTCGCTTTCGGAGATTAACCAGAGACTTCACAGAACAACAAGGAACGTTTCCTAGGCTGACGGACGACAGAATTTG
>JBKJOR010000107.1:0-6017 GCA_046595575.1 Pyrinomonadaceae bacterium
CGGTAACCAGGATTTTATAACCGCTAACGTAACTGCGAGCACCGTGTCCGTTCGTCTCGGAGATGGAGCGGGCGGTTTCAGCGGGACTACCAGTATCCCGGTCGGGGCGAATCCTTACAGCGTCGCGATCGGAGATTTTAATAACGACGGTAACCAGGATTTTGCGTCAGCTAACTCAAACGGCAACTCGGTGTCCATCCGTCTCGGGAACGGCGTTGGCAGTTTTGATGGCAGTAGCAACGTCAGCAGCGAGGACCCCGTCAGCGTGGCGATTGGGGACTTCAATAACGATGGCCGCCAGGATTTCGCGGCCGCGAACATTGGAGTAAACATGGTGTCCGTTCGGCTGGGGGGATGCGTAGCAGCAACCACTCACCGACCATTCGATTTCGACGGAGATGGTAAAACTGACATTTCTATATTTCGCCCGGCGGTCGCGGAATGGTGGTACTTGAAAAGCTCAACTGGCGGAAACGCGGCTGTTCAATTTGGTGTCTCGTCCGACAGACTAGCTCCGGCCGATTATACCGGTGACGGCAAAACCGACATCGCGTTTTGGCGACCTTCGACCGGGTCGTGGTTCGTGCTCCGCAGTGAAGACTCGTCTTACTATTCTGTTCCGTTCGGCGCTTCCGGAGATATTCCGGCTCCGGCAGATTTCGATGGCGACGGCAAAGACGATCCTGCTGTCTACCGTCCTGCAAATTCGACATGGTATATCTCTCGCTCAAGTGGCGGAACGACGATAGCCCAATTTGGCATAGGTACCGATGTTCCAACCCCGGCTGATTATGACGGCGACGGAAAAGCCGACATCGCGATCTACCGCCCGAGTATGGGGCAGTGGTGGATCCAGCGAAGCACTGCCGGAGCTCTCGGAGCGCAGTTTGGAACAAGCGGAGACAAGCCGGTCCAAGGCGATTATACGGGAGACGGCAAGGCCGATATCGCTTTCTGGCGGCCTTCAAACGGTTCTTGGTATGTAATCCGGAGCGAAGATTATTCGTACTTTGCGGTCCCGTTCGGAACGGTCGGGGACAGCCCCGCCCCCGGGGACTATGACGGCGATGGGAGGTCCGATCTAGCAGTATTTCGCCCGGCAAATTCGACCTGGTTCATTCAGCGAACAACCGCGGGCACGCAAATAACCTCCTTTGGCCTAGCTGGGGACGTGCCTGTTCCAAATGCATTTGTTCGGTAGAGAGTCCGCACCTTTAGTTGAAGGGCGGGAAACGGATTCAATTTTAACTACATTTTAAGGAGACGCAATGATCCAATTTTCAACCAAATTTCAAAGATTCGCGATTAAAAGTTTTCCAATCTTTTTGATAATGCTCGGACTTTCGTTGCCGGCGATGGCGGCCTGGTCACAAAGACAGAAGATCACATCCACGCCTCGGGGTGTCGGTGCACAGCACGGGAACGCGGTAGCTATCAGCGGTAACACGATGGTGGTCGGAGCCCAGTTTGATCCAACGACGGCCTCACAGGCGGGGGCTGCTTTTGTTTATGTTCTTACCGGCGGGACGTGGACGCAACAGGCCAAATTGCTGGCCAGCGACGGAGTGACTCTGGACAAGTTTGGTTCTTCGGTAGCCATCAGCGGAGACACGATAGTCGTCGGAGCCTTTAACGACGACGCGCCTCTATCAAACAGTGGCTCTGCGTACGTGTTCGTCCGCACCGGCACAACTTGGACGCCGCAGCAAAAAATAACAGCGGCCGATGGTACGGCCGATGACCAGTTCGGTATCTCCGTCGCGGTTTCGGCTGATGAGATTGCCGTCGGAGCGAATCACGCCGATCTGCCGAGTAATTCCGAATCAGGAGCAGTTTACGTGTTTCTGCGAAGCGGGACGGTATGGGCGCAAACCCAGCGACTGTCGCCTTCGCTCGATGTTTTACTTGGTGACCACTTCGGCGATTCGGTAGCAATCAGTGGAAGTAAGCTCGCCATCGGCGCCTCCGGCGACGACACACCTTTTACATCAGCAGGAGCAGTGTATGTGTTTCTCGACACGAGCACAGCGACCTACAGCCTGCAGCAAAAACTCACCATTTCGACGGGTGCCAATGGCGATAACTTCGGCAAATCAGTCGCCATCGAAGGCAATACGTTAGTTGGCGGAGCACTTCAATACTCGGCGGTGGTCGGACAACCCGCTTTTGGAGCCGCCTATATTTATGAATTCGACGGCGCTACCTGGAACTCCCAAGGAAGAATTGTCGCCGCCGACGGTGCCTCCGTCGATCGCTTCGGTTATTCAGTTGCGGTAAGTAACAACGTTGTCGCTGTTGGCGCGCGCGAAGACGATACCGCTGCAGGACCTGATGCAGGCTCTGCTTATATCTTTACCCGAAGCGGAGTAACTTGGACACAGCAGCAAAAAATCGGCCCGACCGACACTTTCAACGGTGATCGGTTTGGCGTGAGCGTTGCGCTTAGTTTCGGCAATCTGGTCGTCGGAGCGGCGGAGAAAGCCTTAACTACTCCGAACGGTCAGGGTGCCGTTTATTATTTCACCCAGATAAATAAAACCCGATTCGATTTTGACGGCGACGGTAAGTCTGATATCTCAATTTTCCGTCCAATCAACGGGCAGTGGTGGTACCAACAAAGTCTCGACAATTTCACTAAGGCATTGCAGTTCGGTGTTGCGACCGACAAGCCGGTACCCGCCGACTATGATGGCGACGGCAAAACTGACATCGCGATCTACAGGCCTTCGACCGGAGAGTGGTTCATCTTGCGAAGCTCAAATCTGACCTTCTATTCAATTCCCTTTGGCGTTGCAACCGATAAACCGGCACCGGGAGATTTCGATAGTGACGGCCTTGCGGATGTTGCCGTATTCAGACCTTCTGAAGGCACATGGTTCATCAACAAATCGACGGGCGGAACACAGATCTCGCAGTGGGGAGCGGCGGGAGATGTGCCGGTCAATGCAGACTATGACGGGGACGGAAAATCAGATATCGCGATCTTTCGGCCGTCCGACGGCTCGTGGTGGTTGAATCGCACGACAGCCGGGGCTTTCGTAACGGCGTTCGGTGTCAGCACCGACAAACCAGTACCCGCGGATTACACCGGCGACGGAAAGACCGACATCGCCGTCTGGCGCCCCTCCAACGGTGCCTGGTATATCCTGCGAAGTGAGGACAACAGTTTCTACGCTGTACCATTTGGCACTAACGGCGACACGCCTGCTGCGGCAGATTATGACGGCGACGGGCGTGCCGATGTTGGGGTTTTCCGACCGGACGGTGCGAACTGGTTTATCCAGCGATCAACGAGCGGGATCTTGATTCAGCAGTTCGGAACAACCGGTGATATTCCGACGCCGGCGTCGTTTGTGCCCTAACATCACGAATTGCACATGTTGATCGATCCGTTAGCGACTGTAGGCTTTCAGATCGACTTGCGAACGCAGGTGAGCCCTCCTCACCTGCGCTTTTTTTATTACGGGACTTCTACCGGCGAAGAAACTGCAATGTGAAACTCTTGACATGGCGCGTTACTGCACTTACGCTTTGTCAGCCAGACCAACCGGCACGATCCTGAGTTCGCCCATATGGAAAACCTGAAGCTACTGTTCCAAATTTACCTGCGCCCCGCGGCCGCGATGAGCGAGATCATGGATAGGGGAAGTTGGATGTTTGCGGCGATGCTCGTGCTAGCTATCTCGATCGTCTTCTTCGCGACTGTGAATGCAAAGCTGTACGAGGTATATCGCATTCCGGCGATGAGTGATTACTACAATTTCGTAGATGATGACGGCGGCCCTCTTCAAGCGGAATCCGACCGGCGCTCGTTCGACAATTATCAGAAGGCGATGGCTTCTCGGCAAAAGGTTCCGTTAGCCGGCGACACATTCTTCCGCTTCTTCTCGTTTGACCCGACCGCGTTCTACCAACCGCTGTTGGCGATCTCGATCTTTTACGTTCCGATCCTTGTGATGCTGGTTTCGATCTTCGCCGCGTTGGGCAGCTTCGGACTCGTCTTACGCCGCGACTACGGAACGCTTGCCACATGTTCACTGATGGCGTGGGCGTCCGCCCACCTTCCGTTCGCGATCGCCGGCGGAGCGCTGCTCAACGTCCCCGTTCCGCCCGCGCTTTACCTTGCACTGTGGGCAGCAAGCAGTCTGCTTTTCGGGATCTTCATGGTCTTCGCGCTTCGGACGGTTTTGGGTGTGAACTACACAGCGGCAGTTTTGGCGGTTGCCTTTGGTTGGATCGCCTTTTCGATCGCGATGTACATCTTTCAATACGTATCGCCCTGGTTCTTGTCGCCGTTTCTGCTGTTTTGGGTATTTATATATTTCGGCGGCTACCTCGGCGGCGAGGTTCGGGGTTTTGGTAATTCGCTTCGGCAAAAGCAGAATTTCAAACGCTTTCTCCATAACGCGACGGTTAACCCCAACGACGCGGATGCTCACGTCCAGTTAGGTTTGATTTATCAACAGCGAAGACAGGACGCGAAAGCGTTTGAACATTTCACAAACGCCGTCAAGATCGATCCGCAAGAGATCGATGCTAACTACCAGCTAGGCAGGATCGCTCGCGAAAAGGGAGAACTGCAGGAAGCTTTGAACTACCTTGCGAAAGTTGTCGAACAAGATGACAAATATTCGCTCAACGAGATCTGGCGTGAGATCGGGGCGACTTACCTTGCGGCGGATATGTTTAATGAAGCCTTCGACGCCCTCGACAAATACGTCGAACGGCGCCCGGTCGATCCGGAAGGATTGTACTTTTTCGGTAAGGTGCTAAAGGGCCAGGGTAACGCGGATCGGGCGAGAGAAATGTTCGAGCAGGCGGTCGACTCGGTAAACAGCTCGCCGGCCTATCGCCGCCGCGAAATACAGAAATGGCGAAAGCTTGCAGAAAAAGAGATATGAGTAGCCATTTCAAAAATTTGTCAACGCTTTCTATATTCAACAACGAAGCGTGGGATCGGCGGATCCTCATCACCCGGCATGATCCGAAAATCTGCTTGCGCTAATCCACGCGTTTCGAACTGTGCTAGATCCTTGCGAGAAAGCGGCCACGGCAACTGTACCGGTTCTTCGTCATCTTCACGCCCGCGGGTAACGACGACCAACTCCCCATCCTTCGCGACGAACGCTGCAATTGCATCGATCACGCTCTCGCGCATCTCCAGCGGCAGAGGTTGGATCGTATAAACCTCGAGAACAAAATCGAACCCGCCTGCTTTGTCCTCATCGCCTGCCGCCGCCGGCGGGTTGGCGGATGCGATCCAGGCGGCGGGCGGTTCGAACAAGTCGGCAACCTCGAATTGAATGCTGGTTTCCTTGTGGAGACGTCTCGCCCATTCAATGGCGGTCGGCGAGATGTCGAATGCAGTGACCTCAAATCCGAGATCGTACAGATACCGCGCATCGTCGCCAAGTCCGCACCCGACGACCAATGCCTTTCGGCCATGACCTTTCAGCTCGGCCTCCTCGGCCCAACTCCTAAAGAACTTGTTTGGCTCGAGATCGGCCCACGGGATTTGCCCATTGTCGCCGCCGGCTTCACGGTAAAACGCTTCGAACCAACCGACAGAGTCACCTCGCGTCGCATACTCGGATGCTAGTTCGCGGGCCCTGGCGCGTCTGATCTCTTCATGTGAATCTGGCTCGTTCATTTTATTCCACCGGGGCGCCGGCTTCAGTCCATGCCGCCCAGCCGCCGGCCATCGACCAGACGTTCTTATAGCCCATCTTCTGCAACATGTCGGCTGATAAAGCCGATCGATATCCGCCGCCGCAATACAAGACAAGTTCAGTGTCCTTGTCGGGAAAAGTCTGAACGATGTCGCGTTCGATGATTCCGCGTGACATGTGACGCGAGCCGGCGGCATGTCCGGCTTCGAATTCATTGTCCTCGCGGACATCGATAAGCTGGGCTCCCGACTCCACCCGGTCCCGGGCTTCCCCGACCGAAATCTCGTTGACGCGGCCAATCGCTTCAGTGGCGATCTTCAAAAATTCTGCTGAGTGCTCCATATATTT
>JBKJOR010000384.1:0-7050 GCA_046595575.1 Pyrinomonadaceae bacterium
GTGAACCGTCAGTCCTGAATCTGGCTAAAGAAGTGACAACGCCGGGAACGTTTGGGTCGTTGCGTCGGTACCCGCCGACAACGATCTTTCCGTCCGATTGAATAGCCATCGCCTGACCAAGAAAATTTGGAAGTGATACTCTTCCGCCAATACCAAACTTCGGGTCAAGGTCGCCGGGTGCGGCTAAACTTGGAAGGGCTGACAAAAAAAATACAAGGTATGCGAAGGAACGCGCTGCGGATCGAAGCAAGGTGGTTTTAGCTGTGTTGAATTTCATAATTGTGTCCCTAAAAGTTCTTTTTGATTTGCTTCCGATTGCGATATAGTGCGTGTGAACTGTTCACGTAATTCAACGGCATAAGCAACCGGCGATATTCTGTCCTATCGACAATCTATCTTTCGGTGGCGGTTTATGTCTTTGAAAAAGTCTTCGATTTTTCTTCGATTTTTCTTCGAGGCTGAAATGTACGGTGACGAAAGGCGAGACTACCGGTTCAAATCGTTTCTGCTGGACGTGGCGGAGAGGCGGCTCTCTAATTCCGATATATTGGTGCCGCTGACGCCAAAGGCTTTCGACGTGCTGGTGTATTTGGTGGCGCGACGTGGGCATCTTGTCAGAAAAGAAGAACTAATGGAGGCCGTCTGGCCGGGCGCTGGGCGAAGACGATAACGGAAACAAATTCATTGAAACAGTCCCGACAAAGGGATATTGATTTGTCGCCCCGATCGAGGATCGAGACGAATCGGACGCAAAGCTACGCCATGCCGAGTCGCTTACTGACCCTAACGCAGAAATAATTTCAAAGGATGTTGGGAATCTTGATGGTGACGGGGACCATTCAACATCAGTCACAGTAAAGCGGCAATCCCAACTACGGCCCGTCTTTTTTTTGTTGATCGGCGCTTTTTCGCCGGCCGCCGGCAAATGGGGCGATGGCGGCGCGACGTTGATCACGCTTGCCGAAGCTCCCGACGATCTTGTCCGCCAGATTGTAGCCGCGGCCCGGAAAAATCTGACTAAAAAATAATAACGGACCGTTCAGAACAAGCGACGACGACGGTCGATCGAATTATCGACCATTTTCCGCCGAGCGTCAGCAGGAGATTCGCGTCATGCCTTCTGAATCGCTAAAAGGAGTAATCGCTCAGACCGCCCTTTAGGAAACAAGGATGACGGTCGTATAGGTTCTCTGCAAGTTTTGATTGTCACGACCGCGACTGGGTTCCTGAGGTGTCTAGCTTAAGACACAGTCGCGACCCCTCCCGGTCCTGACTTCTTTCGTCAATCACCCTACTGCCTTCTACCTACTACCCTCTACCTACTGCACCTCATACGGCTTGAGTTGCTCGTCGATCTTCGACTTATCACCGACAACGACAAACGTCATACGTTCGAGCACTAGATATTTCTTGGCCATATCCTGAACATCTGTCGCCGTGACGGCGCTCAGCTTTTGGACGTACGTGTCGAGATGGTTCTTATCCAGCTCGTTGTAGTTCATATTCTCAAGCTGACCGATCACGCCTGTACGAGTCGAATTCTGCAGGACGTAGATCCCGACCAGGTAATTCTTGATCCCTTGCATTTCAGCGTCGCTTGGCGGCTTTTCCTGCAGCCGACCGATCTCGAACAGGATCTCCTTGATGGACGCACCAGTGTGCTCGGTCGTCACGTCCGCATTCTCGATCCAGTAACCGGTCTTGTAGCGATTCCAGACAAAGCTTCCGGGCGAATATGTGTAGCCCTTGTTCTCTCGGATGTTCGAGGTGATGCGTGAGCTGAACGAGCTTCCGAGGAGCGAGTCCATAACGACGAACTTTGTGAAGTCAGCGTCCGACGGCGATACGGCCGGAACACCCATGTAGATCGTCGACTGCGGTGCACCTGGACGATCGATAGTATTCAGACTCCGCTTGCCAACAACGGTCGGAACGTTTCTTATCGCATCGGGGCCTTTCTTCCAACCAGCGAATGCCTTCTCGATCGCGGACTTAACCTTCGCCGTATCGAACTGTCCAACGATGTAGAGATGCGTCCGAGCGGCTCCGTAATTATCGTTGTAATAGCCACGCACATCTTCGAGCTTGTACGCCTGAACGATCGGCTCCGAAGCGACGACCGCTGCGTACGGGTGACCCGTAAAGACGATCTCGCGAAAACGCTCCCATGCCTGAGTACCGGCCTGTGCCCTCGAGACAGCGATCTCGCGAAGCTTGTTCGCACGTGCCTTTTCAAGATCCGCGGCCGCAAACTTCGGATTCATGAGAACGTCCGCAAGAAAATCCACGAAGCGCGTGTCGAACTCGCTGAGCACTTCACCACCGACCGTAGTCTTATCGTTGCTCGCAGCGGTAAAAATACTGCCGCCCATTTCAGCCGTTTCACGGGCTATCTGCTCAGCCGTCCGTTTCGTCGTGCCGTCTTTCAGCATCGTGCCGACGATGTCGGACACCCACCGCTTCTCGGCTTTCTCATTCAGCGTTCCCGCCCGGACAATCGCCTGCATCGCCACTTTCGGCACCGCACCATACTGAACGAGCGTAACCTTCATGCCGTTCGGAAGCGCGTATGTGTCCTGTTTTGGAAAGACGAACGCTTTCGGTTGACCGCCGGCGGGCGGAGCTTCTTTCTGCCCTAGTACAGCAACGGAGAACAAAGCGAGTATTACCGCCGAGACGCAAAGACACAGAGTATTGGAGAATTTTCTGTTCATATGAATTTTTGGTGGCCGGCCGCTAACCGGGCCGTTACTACCAAATACCCGGTCGCTCACGCTTCCGGTACTGACTCGTGACTTATTCATTTTGTCCGCCCTCCGCTGCTGCAGCTTTTTCGACATTAAGTATCACGACAGTGCGATTCGTCTTTCGAAGATAATCCTTCGCCGTCTGTTGAATGACGGCAGGCGTTATCTTTCTAAAATTCGCCTCGATCTGATTGATGTTCTCGGGTTTGTCGTCGAACAATGCAAAGCACGCGAGCAGATCGGCACGACCAACGCCGCCGAACTGCGACATCGTGTCGTAGAGACCCGAGCGCAGCTTCACGATCGCACGATCGATCGTTGGCTGATCGACGGGCTTGTTCTGCACCTGTGCGATCACGGCGTCGCTCGCCGCAAGTATTTCCTGAGCCGTGTACTTATCGTCGTGGATCAGATCTACCGAGAACAGCATCGGCCCGTTGTAATTGAACATGTTGCCCAGATAACCGTTGATACCGCCGTTCAGTCCGCTCGAATAGCCCTTGTTCTTGACGAGTTCCTGGTAGAGCATACTGTCCTCGCCCTGGAGAAGGATCTGGTCGAGCAGTCCCATCGCATAGTATTCCGAGCTGCCGCGTTTCGGCATTTGATATCCGAATCCAACGGCCGGCTTTTTGGCGAGCTTGTCGGTCCGGCTGACGGTCTTTTCTTCCATCTGCTTCGGCTCCGTCAGATCCGGGATCGCCTCGGCCTTCTGCGACGGAATGTTGGCGAAATATTTCGTGATCCACGTCTTTGCCTGAGCCTCGTCAAAATCGCCGGTGACGACGACGACCGCATTCTGAGGCGAATAATATTTGTCGAAAAACGTCTTCGAGTCGGTCAAAGTGGCCGCTTCGATGTCCTTCAGCTCGCCGTAGAAGTTGTGCGAGTTGTACCAGTTCGTGAACGCGGCCATCGGCAGATCGATCCATGGAAAAGAGCCGTAGGGCTGGTTCAGCACATTAACTTTCACTTCGTTTCCGACGACGCCCTGCTGGTTCTTGAGATTCTCGTCGGTAATATCGAGTCCGCGCATCCGATCGGCTTCGGCCCAGAGAAGCGTCTCGAGTTTGTGTGCCGGCATAACTGCGAAATAGTTGGTGAAATCGAACCGCGTCGAACCGTTCAGCACGCCGCCGTTCGATTCGACAAGCTTGATGAACTCCATCTTGCCGAGATTCTTCGAACCCTGAAACATCAGGTGCTCGAAGAGGTGAGCAAAACCGGTGCGATCTCTCGGCTCGATGCGAAAACCGATGTTGTAGTAAACCGCGACGACAGCGAGCGGCGAGCTCCGCTCGGGCGATAGCACAACCTTTAAGCCGTTCGGCAGTTTGTAATACGTCACCGGAACATTGATTCCGCTCTTGCCCTGTGCGCTCACGTGCACGGCGACACCGATCGCCAATGCGAACAGACCGATCGCGACGAAGGCCTTTCTAACAATAGATTTCATATAAACCTCTTAGGTGGTTAAGAAAAACGTGCTGCAACAATCTTATTCGAATGGGAGGTCGAAAAGTTTCAAATTGTTACGAGAGGAGGAATCTCGGGTTGAAGCGCCTGTTAGTAGGCGGCGGTCTTTTATCGCAGGTCCAGTGCAGAGCTGTCTGGCGATTCAGTTGGAAAGGCTCGTCAGTCACCCGAACGTTAAAGTGTAGACTTCGACACAGGGGCCACGGAACCCTATCTCGCATTGTCTGTCCTCGATAGGCGCAATTGGACGAATCAACTGGTACATCCGAGGTGCCGAAATGGTGCCGTAGCCCTGATCGTCAATGTCGATGCAACGTGACGAGCCTGGCGGTTGTCCCTCAATGAGCACGCCAAACCGCATTACAGCGACGCCCCTAAACCGCCCTTACAAGATGCAGATCGCGGGAATGAAGTAGAATCGTAATTCGCCCATAAGTTTTTTTATTCTTGGCAGCGGATTCAGTAACTTTCAAATCGCCTGCAATGCCCCGCTGATTCAGAGTCAACTTCGTCGGGAAAGAATAGGTCGCACTTTGGTTCCGGTTAATTCCTCCCCGGGGACGCGAAGTTGGCTGTACGCTCATAGCCTCGGTTCATGATTAGCTACGCGCACCAAAATGCGGCCGGACCAAGCCGAGCCGGACGTAACTCATCTGCATCGCAGTAAGGTTTGCTCGCAGTTTAGCTTGCCCGTTCTTAGGTTCGGGAGTTATTCATCGACCACAGGTGCGGGCTCCCCTTTTACGTGACCACCTAAGCTTGCATATGTAGCTTTGATTTCGCGCTGGTATCGTTTCTTGAAAAAGTCATTCACCTTAACGAAAAGTTCGGTGAATACCACTCCGACCATGATCGGCGCGAAAAACAGCCAGTAAGAAAAGGAGTAATACGTGAAAAAGCTGCACGCGAATGCGAGAATCATGATGAATGGCAAGCTCATCAGGAACGCCTTCCGCCATGAAAATATTTGAAACAATGCGACGAGAAGAATTCCGTCGAAAACTTGCAGAAGCGACATGCTGATGAAGCCCGGGGGTTTCACACCGCCGCGCAAATCGCTTTCGATGACATTTGCGATGATCTCCACGCCGCTCATCGCTCCGATAGGCGTATCGCTTTGGTCTTCGCCGAGGTAGGTTCCGCCCAATAACACGATCTTGTTCTTGATCAAATTATTGTTTTGCCATTCCGGATCTTCTGCGAACTTCAGAACGTTGGATGACGGAATTCGCATGCGGCCTTCACCCTTTGCACCCCTCGAATAACCGATAATAAACCTCTCGGACGTCTCGACAATCTCAGGAAATATAATGCCGTCGCAATTTCTTTCCATGGCTTCCTTGAGTACTGCCCATCCGAAGGCGGGGGCCTCACCATCGGCGGTCTTGATAAGGTGGGTGTAATAGCGAGGTATTCTTTTTGAATCGTCGATCAAGAAGGGAATTCCAGACTTGTCGTTATATTCAGCTTGCCCGCCTAGAACATCGAGAGGAACGACGGCCTGCATCACATCCGCCGGCATTTCGGCGGTCTCGCGAGACCAGATGACATTCTCCATATCCTCCGTCACAGAAAAATTTCTGAACTCTGGAAAACTCGTGTCTACATCGACCCCGATTACGCAAGGGTCTCCTTTTGCGATTGCGGACACCACCCGATGCAAAGTTGCAGGGTTCAGGGGACGCGTTTGACCTTGGAAAATCTCATCGAAATCTCTGTGCGTGATATCTACTATCACTACGCTACTTTCTTCGCTTGGAACATCCAATCTCATCTGCAGATTGAGTGAGGTAGTCTGCCATTCGCTGATGAGGCCGGTACGACTTGAGATGAACGACATCGATAAGGCCAGAACCAATAGCGGCACGTACTTGACCGCAAGCCTCAGATACCGTTGCCTGGCCTTCTTTTCCTCACGGGCCGGAGCAGGGGGCTCGACTATAACTTTTTTTGCGGCCGAAGGAATGGCCTTACGCCGCCTGCTTTTTGAGCCCATCGATACCTACTGTGCCGCTTCGCGACCCAGATCGATGAGGCGTGTTTGCAGATACAGCCTCGCGGTCTCGGGTCGGACATTCGTACCCCATTTTTCTGTGAGTTCGACCGCTTGTTGATATGAAGTTCGAGCTTTTTCGTACTTGGCTTGATCGGTTATCAGGATTCGTGCGGAAGATACGGTTTCAAAGTTGTCGCCCATACGCCTTACCAAGTCGAATGCATAGATTCCGGGCACCAATTCCGGAATACTGATGACGGCCGGTTTAGGAATCAAGACCGGGCGCGAACCAACCGGTTCCCTGCCCGCCACTGTGGAGGCGGCCTGCCAGCGAAGATATTGTTCCCCCTGCCCATTTAGGAGCAAAGTAAAGTCTACTTTGCCATCGACAACTTTGAGAACGCCGTCAGAAAGTTCACCGCTGCGACTACGATGAGCGGAATACTTATCCGGAGCCCCCCAAATTAATTCCATCGCCGTATCGAAAACAGCATTCCATGTGGACCCAGCAGCCTTAGCCGGCCGCGGAAGGGTGATTGCGCTAGAACAGTTATCGACTGCACAGTCGCGCTTCGTAAGTATCTCACCACGGAGATCAGCGATTACGATCCGGCCGACCTTCGCACCGGAGGATAGCCGAATTGTACCAGCGGCCGGAAGACGTTCGCCTTGAGACAATGTATTCGAACCGTTGAGCACCCACGTGCCGTTCACCTCCAACACATAACCTACACTCGCCTGCGCTGAAACAGCAGTTGAGTGTAGGTTATGTGTTGGAGGTGAACGGCACGTGGGTGCTCAACGGTTCGAATACATTGTCTCAAGGCGAAC
>JBKJOR010000408.1:0-4908 GCA_046595575.1 Pyrinomonadaceae bacterium
CGAGCATCTCCTTATACAGATGCTCGGACGGATCAAACAGACGGACCTTACCGTGCCCGTGAAAATGGGCGGTCACTGGTATTTCAATAAGACGGAAGAAGGAAAACAGTATCCGGCATACTTCCGGAGCAGGTCGCGCGATGGCAAAGACGCTGAGTTGCTACTCGATCAAAACGAGATGGCGACGGGCTTCAAGTATTTCTCGATCGGCGCCTTCGAGCCGAGCGACGACGGAAACTTACTCGCCTTTTCGACGGACACAACGGGGTATCGTCAATATACCCTCCAGATCAAGGACCTTCGCACGGGTAAGCTTTTGGCGGATAAAGTAGATCGTGTGACCTCGACGGAATGGTCCGCGGATGGAAAGTACATCTTTTACGCGCAGGAAGATCCAGTCTCAAAACGAGACGATAAAATCTTTCGACACACGGTAGGTGTTTCCGGGAAGGATGATCTTGTCTACGAAGACAAGGACGTTCTTTTTTCGACGGGGATAGGACGTTCGCGGGACAAGAAGATGTTTATCGTCACCTCAAGTGCGGCGACGATGAACGAGGTCCGTTATCTTTCGGCAGACACTCCGCTCGGCGAATGGAAGGTGATCACACCGCGACGAGAGAATCTTGAGTATTCCGCAACATTCGACAATGGTGAGTTTTTTATTACCACCAACAAGGACGCCGAAAATTTCAAGGTTGTTCGAGCTCCGGCTGATGATCCCAGTGAAAAGAACTGGAAAGATTACATCCCGCACAATCCGGCCATTAAGATCGAAGGCATCAGCTTCTTCAAGGACTATGCGGTCGTATCGGAGCTTGAGAACGGCCTCGAGTATTTGAAGGTCATGGATATGAAGACGCGTCGTGCATCGACCCGCATCGAAACGCCCGAACCTGTTTACACGATGGCCCTGACGAGCAACGCCGAGTACGAGATGTCGTTCGTGAGGTACAACTACTCGTCGATGATCACTCCTAATTCGACTTACGAGTTCGACTTCCGCAGCCGTAAAAGCGACCTCATCAAACAACAGGAGATCCCGAGCGGGCACGACAAAGCGCAGTATGAAACGACACGAGTTTGGGCGACTGCCCGGGACGGCGTAAAGGTACCAGTGTCGATCGTGATGAAAAAGGGTACGAAGCTCGACGGGAAATCTCCAATGCTTCTGTACGCCTACGGCTCTTATGGGGCGTCGATGACGCCTGACTTCTCAAGCGCTCGTTTCTCGCTTGTCGATCGCGGGATGATCTATGCGATTGCCCATATTCGCGGCGGCTCGGAGCTTGGCGAGAAATGGCGTCAGGACGGAAGGATGTTCAAGAAGGCGAACACGTTCAACGATTTTGTTGATTCGGCAAAGTGGCTGATCTCGAACAAATACACGTCGAGCGATAGGCTGATCATTCAAGGCGGCTCGGCCGGTGGCTTGTTGATGGGGGCCGTTGTTAATCAGGCTCCGGAGCTTTACAAGGCGGCTATCGCACAAGTTCCGTTCGTCGATGTTATGAACACGATGATCGACGAGACTCTGCCGCTGACAACCGGTGAATGGATCGAGTGGGGAAATCCGCGAGACGACAAGAAGGCTTGGGATTACATGTACTCCTATTCGCCGTACGACAACGTAAAAGCTCAGGGTTATCCGAACATGTTGATCGAAATCTCTCTGAACGACAGCCAGGTTCCCTACTGGGAGGGAGCAAAGTGGGCCGCGAAGCTGCGCGAGATGAAGACCGACAACAACGTCATTCTGCTAAAGACAAACATGGGAGCGGGACACGGCGGGTCGTCGGGAAGATACGATCGGTTGAAGGAAGTGGCGTTCGATTATGCGTACGCGTTGACCCAGGTCGGGATAACAAAGTAATTCACCTCGAGTTCTATTTTGTATGGCGATCGTCCTGTTTCGGGCGGTCGCCTTTTTTTCATCCGGTCGGCACGATGTATCGTGATCAGATCGGCCATGCTCCGGCCGAAACGATCGAGCTTCCAGAAAAGTATCGCGTCGATCTCACGTCGCCGAGCCCTTTTTCAAACGTTTCGCGCTTCGGGCGCGTCCTCATTCCAGATCCAACTTCCTGAGATTTAACAGTCAGATTTCACCTACGGTTTTGATGTATTCCTTGATGCGCTTGAGCCGCATCGGAAGGGTTTGTTAGTCGTGCGGGGACACGCGTACGTAAAGGCCGACTCTCATACATGAAGCATACAAAGCAATAGAAGCTGTCAAAAAACTACAGTTTCGTGACAGGCAAACTCAAAGACACGTTGTTTCGGATTCAATATCAGAAACGAAACCGCAAAGATCCTGCATCGCGAAACCATCTAACTATTTTCGCGGGAGTGGACCTATCGCTCAGCATTTCCGCGCAATGGAAAAAGAATTCAATTTTCTTTGCAACAGAAACGCCTGCTGACGGACCTATAGCGCTTCGAAGTGAAAACTGAGGCGTGTGCTTTATAAGCATCGATAAATTTTGATTTTGGCTGCGAGGTAAAGAGATCGGCCTACCGTTCGAGAGTTTCCTTTTAGAAGTCTCTTCAACTTCCATAAGTCGGTCGAAGCTATTCCAGAAGAAACTGACTTATCCCCAACGGAGATGTATGTCCAAACCAAGAGATGACCGACGAGCTTTGTCTGCGTCCGACCCGGAATCCCGACCGTTAACTATTGTCGCACGCAGTCGAACGACTTTGTGGGCGGTCAGCGGAACAGCCCTGGTGCTGTTGTTGGCTCTCGGAGTCTTTGCAAAGAATGGATGGCTGCCATCAACCGATCCATTCACAGGAAAGAAAACGGGTTGGTTCGGAGCGCCTGTCGCCAAAAACGCGTCAAGCAGCTGGAATCCACTCGCTGCACCGTTGCCAACTCCGATACCTCAACTCAGTCGTGAATATTTGTATGCCGGATCGCGGCTTCTAGGAGTCGTCGATGCGAACGCTCAGGAAGCGCCTCCTGCCGATCTCGCCGTCTGGCGACCTTCGAGCGGAGTTTGGTGGGTGATGGGGCCGGGCGGCACACAGCAGGCCACCCAGGCATGGGGAGTAAGCGGCGACGTTCCGGTTCCTGGCGATTACGATGGCGACGGCAAGACCGATTTCTCAGTATTCCGACCATCTACTGGCACCTGGTATATCGTCAACAGTTCGACAGGCGGAACGGGCGAATTTCCATTCGGTTCGTCGGGCGATATTCCGGCCCAAGCCGACTACGACGGTGACGGTAAAACGGACGCTGCCGTCTTTCGCCCTTCGAACGCGAACTGGTACATTCTCCAAAGCTCCGGGGCGGGAACGATCACGTCACAGTTCGGTTTGGGTTCCGATCTACCGGCACCAGCCGATTACGACGGCGACGGACGAGCCGACATCGGGGTTTGGCGCGGCTCGAACACGGCATTCTATTCCGTGAACAGCTCGAATGGGCTCCTGCAAACACCGACTCTCGGACAGTCGGGCGACAAGGTCGTCAGCGCCGACTACGACGGCGATGGCAAAGCCGACTACGCTATCTACAACACAACCTCAGCTAACTGGCACATCCGCCAAAGCACAACCGGCACACTCATGCCGAATGCACAATGGGGTTCGGCCGGAAGTTCAGGATGCACGGGCGGGTCATGTCCCGGTGAGGTCCCGGTCCAAAACGACTACGATGGCGACGGCAAAGTCGACCTCGCCACCTGGCGCGACTCAAACGGCAGATGGTACATCCGCCAATCCGCATCCGCCAATTCTCTCCGCCAAGTCCAATGGGGCGTCTCCGGCGATATCCCCGTACCAGCGTACTACCGGCGCTAGTTTCTTAGTTTCATGAGCCGTTGATCCTAACCCAGAAAGCAAAGACCGCAAACTCCGAGGACCCATGAAAAGATCCAGAACACTTTCGAAGCTATCGTCCGCACTAGGTATTGCAACCCTGCTATTTCTAGTTCAAGGCTTTGCTCTAGGGCAGCTTGTCGGGCGGCCGGACCGGGGCTACAAGGCCGGAAACTCCTATTCGGTTTCCGACATCGAGAGTGTCAATCTTTCGGGTGGAAATGTCACGCTGAGTATTCCCTTGGCGAGTCTTCCGTCGGGCAGAGGCGATGCGTCGGGGTACTCTATTTCCTTGCGATACGACAGCAAGCTCTGGGACGCGCAGCAGGAATGGAACGACGACGGACGGGATGAGTTCCAAAACCCGACGAACTACACTCGCGACCTCCTTCAATTATCCAGCGAGGGCGGGTGGAAGGTGGATTATGGAGGATATCAACTGAAAGTGATCGACCGGCTCGAGTCGGGCCGTATGGAGGATTGCCATCTTCATAACATCAATTACGACAAAAACAGTTACCGGTTCAAAGTCGAGATGAAAATGCCGGGCGGTGGAACAATTGCTTTTCGTCCGTCCGGATACACGGACTTTTTCAACGACGGGTTTTTTGAAGTAAGCATTAACGGCTACGTTTATAAGGATCGATGCGCCGTTAATCTTGAGGGTCAGGCCGTTCGTCAATACACTCCCTATCAATCGACAACCGCCGGCATGACCTACTATTCGACGGATGGATCTGGAATAAGACTCTTCGTACCATACTATTCGACCGGCGCGAGGGATTGGACGATGTATTTCCCGGATGGCCGTGTTGTCGAATATCTTCCGGCGGACGATACATCGATATTTCAGCGTGTGACAGATCGAAATGGAAATCGCACGGTCGTAAAGGGCGGCACGTATAACGGACTTAGCGGTACGAAGATCGAGGACTCGACCGGTCGATTTATTTTCTTGACCGGTTCGAACGGCGACACAAAGATATACCAGTTCGGGCCGGCGGGAGAGCCTCTTGAGACGACGATCACATGGAAAGAGTACTTTGTGTTTCGGGATTATAAGCCTGTCGCTGTTTCCACCAT
>JBKJOR010000124.1:0-5345 GCA_046595575.1 Pyrinomonadaceae bacterium
CAGGTCGATGTTATTTCGGGACGCGTAATTAAAGAATGACTGATGATTGGAACTGTACAGCGTCTTTCGAGTCGATCGGACAGCGTCGGTAAAGGGTGAAAAAATGAGATTCGACAGGTTTACCATCCGCGGTCAGGAAGCGGTTCAGGAGGCGATCACGGTTGCCGAAAAAAATGAGAACCAGCAGGTCGAGCCGGAACATCTCCTGGCGGTGATGCTTGAGCAGAAAGAAGGCGTCGTCCGCCCGATCCTCGGGAAGATCGGGGCCAATGTCGCTCCCATAGTCAGCGAAGTCCAGGCTTCGCTCGCCAAACTTCCAAAGGTTTCAGGTGGCCAGCAGTATTTCAGCACCAGAACCAACGCCATATTTCAGGAAGCGCAGAAAGAAACCGAGAAGATGGAAGACGAGTATGTCTCGACCGAACATCTTCTACTCGCGATCGCAGCGGAAAAGGATGGCGATGCCGGCCGAATCCTTCGCTCCAATGGCATCACTCGCGACGATCTCGAAAAAGTCGTAACCGATATGCGAGGCGGCAGCAAGATCACCGACCAGAATGCCGAGGAGAACTTCCAGGCTCTCGATAAGTACGCTCAGGATCTTACCGAGCTCGCCCGTAAAGGAAAGCTCGATCCGGTGATAGGACGCGATGACGAGATCCGTCGGACTATTCAGATACTATCCCGCAGAACAAAGAACAATCCTGTACTTATCGGCGAACCGGGCGTCGGTAAGACTGCCATCGTCGAGGGACTTGCACAGCGAATCATTTCGGGCGATGTTCCGGAAACGCTGAAGAACAAGCGGCTCGTTTCGCTCGATCTTGGATCGATGCTCGCAGGAGCCAAGTACCGGGGTGAATTCGAGGACCGGTTGAAAGCGGTGTTGAAGGAGATCGAGAAGGCGGAGGGCCAGATAATCCTCTTCATCGACGAGCTTCATACACTGGTCGGTGCCGGCGCCTCTGAAGGTGCGATCGACGCGTCGAACATGTTGAAGCCGACTCTCGCCCGTGGAACTCTCCGGGCCGTCGGAGCAACTACGCTGAACGAATATCAGAAGTACATCGAGAAAGACAAAGCTCTCGAGCGGCGGTTTCAGCAGGTCTACGTCGGTGAGCCGACCGTCGAAGACACCATCGCGATCCTTCGAGGCTTGAAGGAGCGATACGAAGTTCACCATGGAGTTCGGATCAAGGACGCGGCGATCGTCGCGGCGGCCACGCTGTCGAATCGCTACATCACCGCCCGATTTCTGCCGGATAAGGCCATCGACCTGATCGATGAAGCTGCTTCACGAATTCGTATTGAGATCGACAGTTTGCCGCAGGAGATCGACATTCTCGAACGCGAGATACTGCAGCTCGAGATCGAAAGGCAGGCGCTGTCACGTGAGACCGATGAAAAATCGAAGGAACGCCTGGACCACATCGAGAGGCGGATCGCAGATCTGAACGAAAAGTCTTCGGCGATGAAGGCCAAGTGGCAATCCGAGAAGGACGAGATCGAGAAAATGCGGACGGCGAAGGAGCAGCTCGAAGAAGCGAAACTCCATCTCGAACAGGCGCGGCAGGCCGGCGACCTCGCGAAGGCTGCGGAATTGCAGTATGGGCGCATACCTGAGGTCGAGAAATTACTTGAGTCCGAACGCTCACGTTTAGAAGAGCTGCAAAAGGACGGTGTTTTCCTGAAGGAAGAGGTCGACGAAGAAGATGTCGCCGAAGTAGTCGCGAAGTGGACCGGAGTTCCGGTATCGAAGATGCTTGAGGGCGAGATGCAAAAGCTCGTCAACATGGAAGAGAATCTTCGTCGGCGTGTGATCGGACAAGACGAGGCGTTGGAGGCTGTATCGAACGCTGTCCGTCGAGCGCGGGCTGGATTGCAGGATCCGAACCGTCCGGTCGGTTCGTTCATATTTCTCGGTCCCACTGGTGTCGGCAAGACCGAAACTGCACGTGCGTTGGCCGAGTTCCTCTTCGACGACGAACGGGCGATGGTCAGACTCGACATGTCGGAATACATGGAGAAGCATGCAGTTGCGCGGATGATCGGGGCTCCGCCTGGATATGTCGGTTATGAAGAAGGCGGACAGTTAACCGAGGCCGTAAGGCGACGTCCGTACTCGGTCGTTCTTTTTGACGAGATCGAAAAGGCGCATCCGGATGTATTCAACGTTCTGCTGCAGATTCTGGATGACGGACGCTTGACTGACTCGAAAGGCCGCGTCGTAGATTTCAAGAATACGGTCTTGATAATGACGTCGAACCTCGGCTCGCGGGAGATTCAGGCATCGACAGAAAATCCGCTTGCAGACCGGGACATTCGAACCAATGTCCTCCAGGTTCTGCGCGATCATTTCAAACCTGAGTTCCTGAACCGCATCGACGATATTGTCGTTTTCAAACAACTCGGAAGAGAACAGATCGCCTCGATCATAGACGTGCAATTGGAGAAGCTGAGAAAGATGCTGGAAGAGCGTGGCATCACGATCGAGCTCGATGAAACGGCGAAAGATCTGCTCGTGCAGGAAGGTTACGATCCGGTTTACGGAGCGCGGCCGCTGAAGAGAGCTATACAGACTCTCATTCAGAATCCGCTGGCGGTGAGCCTCCTCAAGGCTGAACTTGCGAGCGGGCAAACGGTCCGAGTTTCGGCCGACAACGGCGAGATGAAATTCAGTCCCATCGAGGCGGAACAAAAAGCGGTTAGTCCGTAATGAGTTGGGATCCGGAGTTCCCTATTCACGATTTACTATTTACTATTCACTAACCGAATGTTTAAGAGAAAGAAGATGAATCAGAATGATCCGTTTAACGGCATGGCCGAAGACGAAGAACCAGTGAAGATCCCGGTCAATGACAAACGTCGTGTTACCGAGGAAGGAATCCGCGAGGATGTGACAGAAGAAACTTCGAGCCCGGTGCAATCGAAATCACATCTTGAGACCGAGCTTGAAGCCAAGCTGAAAGCCGAGATGGAGCGGCGCGAGGCAGCCGAGGCGAAGCTTATAGGCGTGCAAGCAAAGTTTGACGAGGCCAAGAACAATCTGGAAAAGGAAACCGCCGATATGCGTTCGCGTTTGATGAAAACGTTGGAAGACCGGTCCAAGCAGGGCCAGTTCGATTTCCTGACAAGGCTTTTGCCGGTGCTCGACAATTTGAATCTCGCAATCGGCGCAAGCGAGCAGGATTCGTCGGTCGAACACCTTCGCGACGGCGTCAAAGGTACGGCTCGATCGTTCGAACAAGCGTTGATGAGCGTCGGTGTCGAAGCAGTGCCCTCAGTAGGTTCAAGGTTTGACCCCGAGCTTCACGAAGCGATTGACGTGACCGAGGTTGATCCGGAACAGGACGGCGAGGTCACTGAGGAATATGCACGCGGATACAGGTTCGGTGCCAGACTACTACGCCCGGCTCGGGTTCAGGTTGGTAAAGGCCGTGCACAATCGGCGAACGAGTGAGGCGTCCTACCATCGATAATGCCAGCTCGTCTCTCCGATTTGCATCCGTTCTAGCGGGCTGCTCGAAATCCATTCGTGTGAGGACGGCACGTTGGTTCCTCGTCTCGATTATGGTTGTAATCGAGGCGCGACAAGGTGCTAGAATATATTTGGCATAACTTCCCTTCCTCGGCGCATCATAATTTCAGTTCTAATAAAAGATATGGCAGACATCGACGCATACAAAGACAAGTTTAGCGAAAGCGGGCAACGCGTTTTGGAGACCGCTCTCGGCGAGTCGAAAAAGCGCGATCAAAACTACGTTGCGATCGAGCACATCCTGCACGCGGTCGCGAGCGAAGAGGATGAATTATTTACGTCGACGATGCGCGATCTTGCTGTCGACCCGCGCTCGGTCAAGCTTTTGATTGAGAAGCGGATGGAGATGGGTCGCCAGCACACTGGCAAAGGCTTTCGTATTGCGCCGGAGACAACCGAACTTTTTAAGCGGGCAATGGACCGCGCTCGATCACAAGGGCGTCGCGTGATCGACGGCAGCGACATTTTCTACGTACTCTCAAACGACGAGCGGAGCATTTTGAACGATGTGTTGCAGAATCTCGGCGTACCGTCGGAAGAGGTGGCACAGACCGCCCGAACGCGGATCCGCAAGCGTGAAAAGGAAGAGGAACGAACACGTCAAAAATATGAACTGCCGTCGTTTCTGCGTCACTTCGGTGTGTCGATGAACAAGCTCGCACGGCAGGACAAGTTTCCGCCGACGATCGGCCGCGAAAAAGAGATCCTGCAGATGATCGAGATCCTTTCGCACCGCGAACGTTCAAACTCACCGATGCTAATCGGCGAACCGGGCGTCGGCAAGACAGCGGTGGTCGAAGGTCTGGCGAGGCTTATCGAGCTTGAACCGGAAAAGGTTCCGGCTCGTCTTCGCGACTCGCACATTGTGCAGCTGCAAATGGGCGGACTTGTCGCCGGCACGATGCTCCGCGGAATGTTCGAAGAACGGATAAAAGGAATCATTGACGAAGTAAAAGAGAAGGACCACATCATTCTTTTTATCGATGAAGCTCACACCATCATCGGTGCCGGTGCGGCATTGGGTACATCCTCGGACGCGGCAAACATGTTCAAGTCGTCTCTCGCTCGGGGCGAACTGCGCATTATCGGTGCAACAACTTCTACCGAGTACAAGGAATACATCAGCGACGACGAAGCGCTCGCACGAAGGTTCAGGCTTGTGAAGGTCGAAGAGCCGACGATCGACGAGACGCGAGCGATCCTCATGGGACTCAAGCCGCGACTTGAGAAAAACTATTCGGTTACGATCTCTGACGAAGCGATCAATACTGCGCTCGAGATGTCGCCGAAATACATCCGCAATCTGCACCTCCCGGACAAGGCTATCGGCTGGCTCGACACGGCCTCGGTTAAGGTCGAGATCAACGAACCATCGTCGCTGGTCGTTAAACCGGAACATATTATCGATGTCATTTCTCAGGAATCTCGAATTCCGAAGGACATGATCAATCGCGACACGTCCGATCGGTTCTCACAGATGGAGATCGACCTCGGCCAGCGTGTTATCGGGCAGAAGGACGCGGTTCGTGCCGTAGCGGAACGCCTTCGTTTGAACAAGGGTCCGCTCAAAGACAATCACTACGCGCCCGATGGCGTATTGCTCTTTCTGGGACCGACCGGCGTCGGCAAAACCGAGCTCGCTAAAGCCGTCGCCGAATTCATGTTCGGGGACGAAAGCAAGATGATCCGCATCGACATGTCCGAGTACGGCGATGGAACGATTGGGATCGAAAAGCTGATCGGCATGCCGCGAGGAATTGTCGGATCCGAACGCGGCGGTATTTTGACGGAGCAGCTCCGGGACAAT
>JBKJOR010000067.1:0-13465 GCA_046595575.1 Pyrinomonadaceae bacterium
CCTGAAAATCTAGCGAACCGTCTGAACAATCTCGGAAATGATAACATCCATTTGAGGAAATTGCGACGCAATTAGTTGCTTCACTCTTTGCAAATCGTTGAGTCTTTCGGCCAGTCAGAAGCTTGGGCGTTTTAGGTTTTTACGCTACACTTGCTCAAACTTACCTGTTTATCCGGAGGATAATTTAATGCATATTCGTTTCGTCGCCGCCCTCGCGGCCGGACTTCTTTTTGGAGGTGCGGTTGCGGCTCAAACCAAGCTTTTGCGCTTTCCCGATATCAATGCCGACCGCGTCGTTTTCACGTACGGCGGCGATCTTTGGGTCTCGTCAGCATCGGGCGGCTCCGCGAGCCGCCTAACCGCCCATCCCGGTGTCGAAACTTACGCGAAGTTCTCTCCGGATGGTCGATGGATCGCGTTTACCGGACAGTACGATGGCGATGAACAGGTTTATGTCATACCGGCAGGCGGCGGCGAGCCGAAACAGCTCACCTTCTATCCGTCGCGTGGTCCGCTTGCTCCGCGTTGGGGCTACGATAACCAGGTATTGGGCTGGACTCGGGACGGCCGTATCTTCTATCGCGGCGGGCGGGATTCATGGTCGCTGCCCATCGCACGGCTCTACACAGTATCGCCGAACGGCGGACCATCGGAGCCGCTGCCGATGCCGGAGGCCGGCTCGGGTGCGTACTCGCCTGATGGGACGAAAATGGTTTACTCACCCCGGTTCCGCGATTTCCGGCCGGAGAAAAGATATAGAGGCGGACAGGCAAATAAGCTTTACATTTACGACCTCGCTTCCAACGACGCACAGATGATTTCCGACAGTCCGTTCGCCAGCCGCGATGCGATGTGGATCGGCGATACCGTCTTCTATAACACCGACAAGGACGGAAAATTTAACATCTGGGCGTACGAGCCGAATTCCAAGAAGACGACGCAAGTTACAAAGAACCGAGACTGGGACATCCGATGGCCTTCATCGGATGAGCAGGGCAAGATCGTCTATGAACGTAACGGCGAGCTCGAGATTCTGGACGTCGATTCAAAACGAGCTTCTAAGCTGACGATCACCGTTCCGGATGACGGGATCAACAAGCGGCCACGTCAGACATCTGTCGCTAATCGTGTCTCCTGGTTCGGCCTCAGTCCAAAGGGCGAAAGGTCAGTATTCAGCGCACGCGGCGACATTTTCACGGTACCGATCGAAAAGGGTGGAGCCCGAAACCTTACTCGTACGTCCGGAGCTCATGACCGCTTTCCGGTTTGGTCGCCTGACGGACGCTCTATCGCATATATTTCGGACCAGAGTGGCGAAGACGAGGTTTGGCTCGTTGCACAGGACGGTTCGTCGCAACCCCAGCAGCTCACCACCGGAGGTTCGGCACAACGATACGCACCGCACTGGTCGCAGGACAGTAAAAAGATCGCCTTTGGTGACAAGGATGGGCGAGTGTATGTCGTAACCGTTGCGACTAAACAAATGCGGATGATCGTAGATGCACCTAACGGGCAGATCACCGATTACGAGTTCTCGCCGAAAGGGAATTTTGTCTCGTACACGATGGGTGGCCGCAACGGCGTAACGTCGGTTTATATCTGGAGCTCGGATGACAATAAGAATTATCGGGTAACGCCGGAAATGTTCTCGGCACACGATCCGACCTGGGACCCGAACGGCGGGTATCTCTATTATTTGAGCGACCGCGAGTACGCACCGATGATCTCCGGTGTGGAATTCAACTACGCGAGCAACCGTTCGGATTACGTCTACGCAATGGCGCTTCGAAAAGACTCTAAGAATCCGTTTCCGCCGGAGAGCGATGAGGTCGTGATTGCCGACGAGAAAAAGGAAGGCACACCCACGCCGACGCCGACAGCCTCGCCGTCCGCATCTCCATCTCCATCGCCCACTCCCGCCGCACCATTTGTCGCGGAGAAGATCGACTTCGACGGGATCGAGACTCGTTCGGCTAAGGCGCCGCTCGGTGCCGACAATTATGGCGGCCTCGTCGCGACAAAGGGGCATCTCGTCTACACCATCAATTCACCGTTCTACTATGGACGGCAGGCCGACACACAATCATCGGTCCGCATCTTCTCGATCAAGGACCGCAAAGAAACCACGCTCGTGACAGGCACGGGTGCTCTCGTGGTCTCGTCTGACGGATCCAAGCTGATGTCGGTCTTGCAAGGCACTTACCTTACGATGGACGCAAACCCGGCCGGCGAGCGTTCGAGGAAGAATATTTCGACCAGCGGACTTGTGACTGAGATCGATCCGGCAAAAGAATGGCGGCAGATATTCAATGAAGTCTGGCGGCAGAACCGTGACTGGTTCTACGCGCCCAATATGCACGGTTACGACTGGGCGAAGATTCGTGACGATTACGTGAAATGGCTTCCGTATGTGAATCACCGTTCCGACTTGAACTACCTTTTGTCCGAGATGCAGTCCGAACTCGCTGTGCAGCATGCGTACATCGACGGCGGCGATTTTAATCTCCCGCCTCGCGTCCGCGTCGCTCTGACCGGTGCTCGTTTCGAGATCGATAAGGCGGCGAACCGATATCGGATCGCGAAGATATTCGTCGGACAGAACGAAGAGGACATTTACCGCTCGCCATTTACCGAGGTCGGCAGTGAAGCGAAGGTAGGCGAGTACGTGCTGGCGATCAACGGCGAGGACGTAACCGCAGATCGTGACATCTATTCGTACCTTCGCGGAAAGGCCGACAGCACGGTGACGTTCACGCTGAACGGTACACCGAGTATGCAGGGCACACGGACCGTTACGATCAAACCGCTCGCAAGCGAGTCCGATCTTGTCTATCTGGATTGGGTCCTCGACAATCGCCGTCGCGTCGATCAATTGTCAGGCGGCCGTCTCGGTTATCTTCATATCCCCGATATGGGAGCCGCTGGAATTCGCGAGTTCATAAAGTGGTACTATCCGCAGCTTCGCAAAGAAGGACTTGTTGTTGACGTCCGAGCGAACGGAGGTGGCAATGTGTCGAGAATGCTGATCGAACGCTTGCGTCGAAAGGTTCTCGGAATCAATTACAACAACTTTAGCGAGGATGGGAATACGTATCCAGACGGCGCCTTCGCCGGCCCGATGATCGCTTTGCTTAACGAAAACTCGGCGTCCGACGGCGACATCTTCCCGTACATGTTTCGCGAGGCCGGGCTTGGTCAACTGGTCGGAAAACGTAGCTGGGGCGGTGTCGTGGGTATTTCGAATCGAGGCACGCTGATCGACGGCGGAATAGTAAATGTGCCGCAATCGGCTTTGGCAAATCCGAAGGGCGAGTACATCATCGAAGGATACGGGGTCGATCCGGACATCGAAGTCGAGAACGATCCGAAATCCGTTCTCGCCGGTCGCGATCCGCAGCTTGAACGCGCCATTGCCGAGATCATGAAGAAGTTGACGACGCCCGTGAAGCTGCCGGGAAGACCGAAGGATCCGATCAAGACTGGAAACTAGTACGACGGACTGTTAGTCCGTCCGTGTTCTGCGGTGTGACGGCGACGGACCAACAGTCCGTCGTACGGTTAAGATGCCTCACTTACTCGAAGTTCAAAATCTAAGAACGCACTTTCCAACGCGTGGCGGGTTGGTCAAAGCTGTCGATGACGTCAGCTTTTACATCAAGGAAGGCGAGTTGCTCGGACTGGTAGGTGAGTCTGGCTCGGGAAAATCGATCACCGCACTTTCGGTGATGCGGCTTATCGCGGAGCCTGGAAAGATCGTCGCAGGGTCGATCAAGTTCAATGGCGAAGAGCTAACAACGGCCGACGACGATCGGATGCGGGAGATCCGCGGCAACGACATTGCCATGATCTTCCAGGATCCGATGACATCGCTCAATCCTGTGTACACGGTCGGCGAACAAATAGCTGAGGCTCTGCGACTACATCGCAAGCTGGACAGGAAAGCTGCGTGGGCATCGGCGATCGAGTCGATGGAGGAAGTGTCGATACCATCACCCGAACGTCGTGCGAACGATTACCCGCATCAACTCTCAGGCGGAATGCGGCAGCGTGTCATGATCGCGATGGCCCTCGCATGCGACCCGGAACTGCTTATCGCCGACGAACCGACGACCGCTCTCGACGTAACGATCCAGGCCCAGATCCTTGAGCTTCTTGACGAGCTTCGCCGCACCCGGAAACTGTCCGTCTTGCTGATCACCCACGACCTCGGCGTTGTTGCGGAGACGGCTGACCGCGTGTGCGTAATGTATACCGGCAAGATCGTCGAAGAGTCAGGTGTCGAGGAGCTTTTCGAAAAACCAAAGCATCCTTACACGCAAGGCTTGCTGCGGTCCGTACCGAAACTAACGCTGCACGATATCGAGAAAGCGACGCGGCTGAAGACAATTGACGGCGTCGTTCCGAGTCCGACCAATTTGCCCGATGGGTGCCACTTTGCACCGCGGTGCGAATTTCGGATGGAACGATGCACTAAAGGTGAGATACCGCTTTATCCGCTGCCGAACGATGTGAAAGTTCGGTGCGTTTTATATGACGAAGAATCCGGTGATGAAGTTGAGATCGAAAAGAGTTTTTCTGCGAGCTCCGGAAGCTGACGACTGCGACAGCTTGATCCGCTTGTACCGATCTAGTCGGCAGCATCTTCACGGTTTCGCCGACTCCAATTACACGCGAGAACGCTTTGAGATCATGCTTCGAGATTCCGCTCAGGATTCGAATGAGAATTTTCTCATCTGCCGAATAGAGGACAATACGATAATCGGCACGCTCAATCTTAGTCAGATCTTTCGTAAATCGTTTCAGAATGCATATCTTGGTTACCAGCTCTTCACTGAATTTACCGGAAGCGGCTACATGACAGAAGCGGTCGCGCTGGCACTGCGTCACGCATTCGCCACCCTTGGCCTTCATCGGCTCGAAGCGAATGTTCAACCGGTGAATAAGCCATCGATCGCGGTGCTCGTGCGAAACGGTTTCTCGAAGGAAGGATTTTCTCGTCGATATCTAAAGATAAACGGACGATGGCGCGATCATGAGCGGTGGGCGATACTGAAGGAAGATTGGATCACGAGTACTGGGAATAAAAGTGCGCGCTGACCAGAAGAAAGCTTTGATTCATGACGTCTGCAGCCATAACAACAAAACAGCAGCACCTGCTCGAAGTCCGTAACCTGGTCAAGCATTTTCCTGTCGAGAACAGCGACGATGTCGTCCAGGCGGTCGACGATGTTTCGTTCTCGATCCTTCCCGGCGAGACGCTGGGGCTCGTGGGTGAATCGGGCTGCGGGAAGTCTACCGTTGGCCGCTGTCTTCTGCGCCTTCAGGAACCGACGAGCGGCGAGGTCCTATTCGAAGGTAAGAATATCGTCGAGCTGAACAACGACGACCTGCGTGCGCTTCGTCGCGAAATGCAGATCATTTTCCAGGATCCGTACGCGAGCCTTAATCCTCGTCTCAGCATTCTTTCGATCGTCTCGGAACCGCTGAAGATCCATGGGATCGCAAACAAGACCGAACGCCGGGATCGCGTGGCCGATCTGCTAGGCAAGGTCGGGCTCGACCCGGCCTACATGAATCGATACTCGCACGAATTCTCCGGCGGACAGAGACAGCGGATCGGGATCGCCCGCGCACTCGCGCTCAATCCGAAGCTTATCGTATGTGACGAACCGGTGTCCGCCCTCGACGTATCGGTGCAGGCGCAGGTCGTGAATCTATTGCAGGATCTGCAATCGGAATTCGGTCTCACATACCTTTTTATATCGCACGGACTCGCTGTCGTTGAGCATATCTCTAATCGCGTGGCGGTGATGTATCTCGGAAAGATCGTCGAGGTCGCCGACGCCGAAGAGCTTTATAAAAATCCGCTTCATCCGTACACCAAGGCGTTGCTTTCGGCTATCCCGATTCCGGACCCGAAACAAAAGCGCGATCGCATCGTCCTCCACGGCGATGTTCCGACGCCGATCAATCCGCCGTCGGGCTGCCGCTTTCGTACGCGATGTCCGATCGCGATCGATGCGTGTGCCGAGAGCGTTCCGGAGCTTCGCGAGATCGTACCGGGTCACACCGCGGCCTGCATCCGTGTCGAGGGATACGCCGATGCGGTCGTGAGTGTGTAAATGTTGAAACATTTAAGTTCTGGATACCGTAAATTCTGTCATTCTTAAGCTCTACCTGAATCAACCTAACTGAGAGGAAAAAGATGAATCGTCTTGCTGGGATAGTCGTTGCCGTAGTTGGTTTCGTCGTCGCGATATTGGGCGTTATGAAAGTTGTGCCCGGCTTAACACAGCCCGGCATTTTTCTAATTCTTCTCGGAGGGCTCGTCATCGGGTTGAGCTTTATCGACAAGCCCGAGTCGGACGCAACGCCTCGGATGTCAACGCCCGAGACCCTGCTCAATATTTTTATCGCTCCTGCAGATACTTTCCGGAACCTTCGCCGTCATCCAAGATGGTTGGTCGCGGCGCTCATAATCACCGTTCTGTCCGCTGTCTTCACAAATTTATTCGTTTACCGGCTGACGCCAGAACGAGTGACGAATTTTGCGATCGATAAAACCATGGAGATGCCCATGATGAACGATCAGGCCCGGCAGCAGATCGAAGCCGGACGTCAGGATGCGATCAACCAGAATAAGGATCCGGTAATGAAGGTTGCTCAGGCGACAAGCAGTTTTGCAGCGAGCGTTTTGAAGTACTGTGTCTACGCGTTGATCTTTCTGGGCTTCGCTCTCGCAATGGGCGGTAAGATAAATTTCTGGCAGGCGTTTTCAGTCGCGGTCTACGCGGCGTTCCCCGTTTCCGTTATCCACTCGATCCTCTCGTCGATCATTCTGTTTTTGAAAGACCCAGCTGATATCCATCCTATCCTCGGTCAGGGGAATCTTGTCCAGGACAGTTTGAGTTTTCTTTTCAACCCGTCCGCAAGCCCCGCGCTTTACACGTTTGCGGCGCACATCAGTCTGCTTTGGTTCTATTGGGTGTGGCTGCTGGCGACCGGCTTGAAGAATACGGGCGAGAACGTCTCAGGGTCGACTGCGTGGACGACGGCACTCTCTTTGTTCGGCATTCTCTTGTTCTTCGGCGTTGTCAGCTCGTACTTGTTCTCTGGATTTATGAGTTAGTGGGAAGGCGCTACGCGACCAAGCACGAATGCGTCACCGCCCACGGGCAATTCAAGAGGCGAACCGGATCACCCGTTTATCCTATTCGTACCGCAGTGCTTCGATTGGGTCGAGTCTGGCCGCCTTCCACGCGGGCCATAGACCGAAGATTATCCCGATGCCGACACTGGCAAAGAATCCCGCAAACGGCGCCCAGATCGGAACATACGACGGGAGTACAAGCTTGACTAGCAAGGTGAGCAGCCAACCTAGCAGCAGCCCGAGAAGGCCACCAAAACCGGTAAGCGTCGCAGCCTCGATAAGGAACTGCAGGAGAATATCGCTTTGTTTAGCGCCCATAGCTTTTCGTATACCGATCTCGCGTGTACGTTCGGTCACCGATACAAGCATGATATTCATTACGCCGATACCGCCGATCATAAGTCCGATCGACGAGATCACGACCATCGCTATGGCCACACCGGCCGTTATCGACTGAAATTGATCGATAATGCTGGCCGCAGTTTCCATCGCAAAATTATTCGGCTTTCCAAAGGCAACCTGCCGCCGAACGCGTAGAAGATCCTGGACGTCGTCCTTTGCTTTCTCCAGCCTGCCTTCGCGTGCAACAGCGAGGATGCGGAGGTCCTCGGCGCTTGGCTTGATCTTAAGTGCGGAACCCAAGGGCATGTAGATCGCGTTGCTTTGATCGTTGTTTCCTCCTCCCCCGCCAAACAATTGCTCGCGTTTTTGGAGAACGCCGATCACCCTGAAGGGCGTGCCGCCGATATCAAGCATCTCGCCTATCGGATCTTCGTAAGGGAAGTAACTGTCTACGACCGATGACCCGATGAGGCAAACATCGGCCTTCGCATCGCTCTCGGCGTCCGAGAACCATCGCCCGTTAATAAGAATTTCGGTGGTCGTTCTTTCGATGTCCGGCGTCGTCCCCCAGAGAATAACAGCGGACGATGTCTTTCCATTCTTGCCGCTCACCAAAACCTTCGAACCGAAAAAATTGTTTGAGACATTGAGAAGGGGAATTGCCGTCTCGATCGACGAGAGTCCTATTATTGCCTCGGCGTCGTCGAAAGTAAGAGGCTTTCTCATTCGCTCTTCCTGCGTGCGCCGGCCGTGCGAAAATCCGATATTGTACCTGTCCAGGAATATCGACCGAGTGCCGAACGATTCGACCTGCTTCTCGACCGCCACATTGATACCGCTGATGATCGAAGAGATCAGCATCACGGTTATCACACCGACCACGACACCGACGATCGTGAGGAACGAGCGCAGTTTATTTCCGCGCAACGTGTCGAGCGCCATCTTCAGGTTTTCGTAAAAACCGCTGGTAAGAACTTTGACCATTTATTCTAATCCGCCCGCAATGCCTCGATCGGATCGAGGCGCGCCGCTTTCCAGGCTGGGAAAAGTCCCGCCAGAATCCCGACGCCGGCCGAGACGCCGATCGCGATCACCGCGGCGTACCATGGGATCTTGGTCTTGATAAACATCGCGCTGATCACTAACCCTACTAACTCAGCAAGAATAAGTCCGATCAGGCCTCCGATCGCTGAGAGAGTCGCCGCCTCGGCGAGGAACTGTTTGAGAATGTCCGCCTGCCGTGCGCCAAGGCTTTTTCTGATACCGATCTCTTTTGTGCGTTCGGTAACGGCGACAAGCATTATGTTCATGATCACGATCGCACCGACAAGCAGAGCGATCGCGGGGACGGTGAGTATGACTATGAAAGTCGTTCCGAATAGACTATCGCGCAAACCGGATATGGCGTCCGGTGTCACGACCCCGAAGGTGTCCTTTTCACCGAACTCCAGCTTCCGCCGGAGACGCATCAGCGTGCGAGCCTCGTCCACCGCATCTTTGAAACCCTTATCGGACGGTGCTGTGGCGATAAAGTAAAGGTAGCGGCTCCCGCGAAATCCGCCGAAGTTCGAACCGAAAGTTTTTATCGGCAGTTGGACGAAAGCATCCTGCGGCATTCCGAAGACGGTGCCTTTTGCAACGCGAACGCCGATGACGCGGTATGGAATACCGCGGATATTGATCTCCTCTCCCACGGCCCCGCCCTGCGGGAAAAGCTTAGCGACCACGTCTGTTCCAATAAACGCGACGCGCATCGAGTTATTGTTTTCGGCGTCGGTAAAGTATCTGCCATCGAGTACGTCGATATTCTCGATCTCGCCGATCACGGGTTCGGCTCCATCGACGATCACGTCCTCCATTGTATTGGCACCGGCCTTTATCTCGCGACGATTGCCGCCGGCCTTCGCTCCGATCTTATCGATCGTCTGAGCACGGGAGCGGATAAACTCGAGGTCTTCGAAGGCGAGTTCCTTGTTTCGACGCTGGGCCTCGGCTATCGTGTCCGTGTCCTTAAAGTCTTCAAAACTGAATCGCTGGATCGTAAACGAATTCGATCCGATACCCGCGATCTTCTCATCGATATAAACGTTGAAGCCGGTGAGGACGGAGAAGACGACCATAAAGGCCATCACGCCGATGATCATTCCCAGAAGTGTCAGGAAGGATCTCAACTTATGCGACCAGATCGCCGCGAAGGCAAGTTTTAATGTTTCCGAAAAATCCATTGAAGCCTGCTCTATTCTACGCAGATTCGGTCGAATTGTTTAGGGGGTGCTTGCGACGAAGGAAACCGAGCAGCCGCGTCATCGATCGCACAAAGAAAATTCCCGACCGCATGTGTGTGGTCAGGATAAAAATAATGGACACTTAACTCGGCATCTCCGACTTACTTTATCTTCTCGTCCTTCTCGATCTGGCCGTCCCGGATGGTGATCACGCGATGTGCCCGTTTCGCGACGTCGTGCTCATGTGTAACAACGATGATCGTATTCCCTTCGGCGTGAAGCCTCTCGAACAACGCCATGATCTCGACGCTCGTCTTTGAATCGAGCGCGCCGGTCGGCTCGTCTGCGAGCAGTATCGACGGGTGATTCACCAGTGCTCTTGCGATGGCAACGCGTTGGCGCTGACCACCGGAGAGCTCGTTAGGACGATGTGTGACCCGGTCTCCGAGCTCTACTGACGCGAGCGCGGCTTGTGCCTTGTCATGTCTTTCCGCAGCCCGCATTCCGGCGTAAATAAGCGGAAGCTCGACGTTATGCAGAGCCGTTGCGCGTGCCAGGAGATTAAACGTCTGAAAGACGAAGCCGATCTCTTTGTTCCTGATGCGGGCGAGCTCGTCATCTGTCATGTCGGAGACAAGATGCCCATTGATCCAATACTGACCTTGCGTCGGCGAGTCGAGGCAGCCGATGAGATTCATCAACGTGGATTTTCCGGATCCGGATGGTCCGATGATCGCAAGGTACTCGCCTTTTTCTACGTTAAAAGAAACGTCCCTAAGTGCATGAAGTTCTTCGACACCCATCTGGTAGGTCTTCCAGATGTTCGCCATCGTTATAAGGGTTCTCGTTTCCGTTTCAACTCCGTTAGTAACGGGTTCGGCGACCGCAGTTTCGTTGTCCATGAATCGGTACATATCGGAATTTGGAATTTGGAATTCAGAAGTCGGAAGTTAGAAGTCAGAGAGCGGCACGTCAGGCTCCGTACTTTAGGATTCTGACTTCTGACTGCTGCTAGGATTTATTCGCGTTCTCGCCTTCCTTCTTTTCCTGACGTTTCACCACGGCCCCTTCTTTCAGGGTGTTCAAGATTCGGCTCGGTCCGGTAATAACCTCCTGCCCCGCCGAAAGACCGGAAAGTATTTGAATATCGGACTCGCCCGTAATGCCCGTCTCAACAGGGACAAATTTTGCCTTGCCGTCTTCCATAACATAGACACCCTTTATCGGCTTCGGTTTATCGGCCGGCGTAGCAACTGCGGTGACGCCGTCAGGCGTCGGCGATCCTTCGGCCTTCTTCTCGATGACGGCCTGAAGCGGTACGGCGATCACGTTAGTGACGGTCGTTGTAGTGATTGTCGCAGTCGCACTCATGCCGGGCCGCAATCCGGTTTGCATTTCCGGTGTAAGGGTCAAGAGCCGAATAACCACGCGAAATTCTTTGGCTTCCTGGACGTTGATGTTCACCGAAAGACCGCCACTCGTTTGCGACTTGCCAACGGCCAGAGGAGTCTTCTGAAGGACCTCGCCTTCAAGTTCAGCATCGCCGAATGCATCCACCTTGATCTTGGCCTTCTGTCCAACCGCTACTTTGTCGATCTCGGTCTCGTCGACCTTTACCTCGACATTGATCGAAGACATATCCGCGATCGTCATGAGGGCCGTCGTCGAGAGTCCGGCGACTGCGAAAGTGCCGACCTTTGAAGGGATTTCCGCGATCACGCCGCTGATCGGGGCGATGACCACTGTTTTGTCTCGTTGATTGCGTTGACCGCGAAGGACGGCGGCCTGCTGTTCGGCCCGCGACTGGCTTGAGCTTACGCTGATCCCGGCCGATTGGACTCCGCGTCTCGCTTCGCGAACTGCGACCTGCTGCGATGCAACACGTGCCTGAGAGTCCCGAACCGAGATGCGTTGTGATTCGAGCCTGGCCTTTGAAGTGTTGAGTGCCGCTCGAGCGGACTCGACGCGGTCTTTCGACTCATCGAAAGCCTGTCTTGAGATAACTCCGCTTTCCAGGAGCTGCTCGTTCCTCTTGAGCTCACGATTCGCCGCATTCAATTCCACTTGGCTACGATCGACTTCGGTCTGAGCCGTGATGATGGCTTGGCGGGCATTCTCGACTGCGACTTCGGCTTGATTCAAGGACTGCTGAGCCTGGGCGACGACGTTTTGAGCGGCCGAGACCTGTGACTGAGAAGACCGAACCTCATCCTGAGCCGACTGGAAAGCCGCCAGCTGAGCGTCGGCGCTCGATTCGAGTTGATTCGGATCTAGGCGAACCAATATCTCGCCCTTCTGGACGGGATCGCCTTCTTTCTTCGTGATATCGTCAATGCGGCCCTGAACCTCACTCGTTAAGTTTACAAATTGTATCGGCCGGATCTCGCCCGACGATGTCACCGTCGACCGCAACTCAGGACGCGTCTCGATCTTGACGACCGTAACTTCGGGCGTGTCGCTGCGGGTGGCAAAAATGCTGCCGATAACCACGATCAGCACCAAAGCGCCGATCGAACTGCCGATAATGATCTTCTTCTTACGGCTCAATGCCATATTTCTGTGTGTCCTCTCAAAATTGAATTCAGGGTTTAGTAAGAATTCGGGTATTGCCAAGTATAATACGGCGTCAAAGCGTTACTACGACCGATATCTTTTCTTAGTTTCAAAAAAGTGGCGACACCTCTTCTAATGGTGTTTGACGTTTACAATCCTTCGATTTACGATTTACGAACAGCGCGTTAAGGGGTAAGATGCTGTTACCCTAGGGTTAGTGAAACCGGAATGATTAGATGTCAATCTTGCGGGAAGGAAAACCTCGACGGATCGCAATTCTGCGAGGAGTGCGGTACTAAGCTCCCGTCGGCTGTAAATACTCGCCAACGCGTTCCTAGTTTCGCTCCTCAATCGGTTAGCAATCCGGGCGTTCGCGTTTCTAATATTACCTCGATCGGCATTCCGCCTCTCGTCGAAAAGCCCCGCGAGGAAAAGGTAGAGTTGGACGGGGACTCGAACGAGACCGTCGACAGCCACTCCTGTTTGACTATTGAACGAGGCGGTTCCGCGAGCACTGAATTTAAGCTTTCTTCTGAAGAATCGTACATCGGCCGCTGGGACGCCGACAACGGAATCTTCCCGGACGTCGATCTCGATGCCCATGATCCGGACGCCAAAATTTCGCGACGGCATGCCCGGGTTATTTATCGAAATAGTGTTTATATGATCGAAGATCTAGGCTCGACCAACGGAACTTTCGTTAATCGCGGCCGCCGGCTCCTTCCGGGCAGCCCTCAGGTTCTCAGCGAAGGCGACGAGATCATAGTGGGTAAGACTTTTTTGCGATTTCATATTAATAGTTAATCGCCGTTTCCTATACTTAAAATGATCCGATGTCATGAGTGCGGCTCTCAAGCCGCGGAAAACGATCTCTTCTGTCCGTTCTGCGGAACCAAGCTGCCGGGCGCCGATACCCCATCGTCGGAGGCCGGGGCCGAATCCAACGAGACCTCACCGTCGGCAAAAAGTGATGCCAATCTGAATAGGACGACTGAACCGGATCTTAGGGACGTTCCCGTACCCGATATTCTGTCAGACATCGGGGGATCGTCGGGTGATCTTTCGGATGCTCCTCCTATAGCTATCTCGTCACAGGGAAGCGATGCTAACGCTCCTCTCACGGCTCCGGATCGAAGCGAGGAACCCGAATTGACCGGGTCGAAATCCGACAGTGTCTCCGGCGAACGACCTAGCC
>JBKJOR010000141.1:0-2900 GCA_046595575.1 Pyrinomonadaceae bacterium
CTTTCGATGACGAGCACCACCGCCTTGTCATATTCGAAGACCCGGAGACCGTCGATAAACCCGCGACTGCAGCCGGCGTCGATCACGTCGGTTATGGAGTAGCGAATTTCGGCGAGCTTGTCCACGCGTACGAACGACTCAAGTCGTTTGGCATCAGACCGTTCCTGCCGTTGAATCATAAGTTCACGACATCGCTCTACTACCGCGATCCGGACGGCAATGAGGTTGAGTTGAGCGTCGATAATTTTCCGACCAAGGACGAGTGCAATGCATTTATTACAAGCGAGCGGATGGACGAAATAGGGCGCCCGCCGTTTGGCTGTACATTCGACGCGGATGAACTTGCGCGGCAGTATCATGCGGGCGTTCCGGATAATGTTCTCGCCCGGATAGGCGTGCCGGATTAACTCAATGAAGATCGTTTGCACTGCAGGCCTCCTCGCTATTTCGCTGATCTGTATCTGCGATCACGCATCGGCGCAAAAGCGCCTCCCGATCATCGATATGCACATGCATGCCCGTACGGCGAACCATTACGGTACCCCGCCCCAGCCGATGTGCGCGGAAGTGACGAAGATGCCGCTCTGGGATCAGACGAAAAGCTTTGGCGAATCGCTCGGGTCACAACCCGGACCGCCGGCATGCAAGCTGCTCATGTCGCCGCTCAGCGATGAAGATCTTTTCCGTCAAATGATGGCGGAGATGAAACGGTACAAGATGGTCGGCGTGCTCGGCGGTTACGATCCAGACCTGGTTACCAAGTGGGTCAAAGCCGCCCCCGATAGATTCATTCCGGGACTCGACTTTCGACTCGACAAAGCGACAGGCACAGCGTCCTCGGCTGCGAGCGGTAAAAAGTTCGAACCTATCAAACCGGATGAGATTCGCCGGCTTCACAAAGCCGGCAGACTGAAAGTATTCGCCGAGATAACAAATCAGTACGGCGGCATTCGCCCCGACGATCCGCGAATGGAACCGTACTGGGACGTCGCCGAGGAGCTGGATATTCCAGTCGGGATACATCTGGGTCCGGGCGGACCGGGCGAACCATATCTTGGTAATCCGAACTATCGGGCGGGGCTTCAAAGCGCACTCACGCTCGAGGAGTTGCTCGTCCGCCACCCAAAGCTGCGCGTTTATATCATGCACAGCGGTTATCCCTTTCTCGACGATCTGCTCGCCGTCCTGTTCACGCATCCGCAGGTGTACGTCGAGGTAAGTATGCTCGCGAATGTAGAACCTCGTCCCGCGTTCCATCGGTTCCTGAAAGGCATCATGGACGGCGGGTATGGCGCGCGCGTCATGTTCGGTTCCGATCAGATGGTCTGGCCAGGCTTGATCGAGCCGGCGATCCGCGGGATCGAGTCCGCCCCGTTCCTGACTTCAAAACAAAAACGCGACATCTTTTATAACAACGCCGCTCGATTTCTACGGCTTAGTAAAGAAGAGGTCGCAAAGCATCACCGGCTTTAGTTATGGCGCCAAAGGTCATCGCATTTGTCATCACGCTAATCATCAACTTCGCCGCAGGTGTCGCTATATTTTTTTTCATGCTACTCGCGATGAATGGATTTAGCGAGGCCGACGCGGAGTACGGTTTGGGTGCGTATATTATTTTGGGAATCATAGTGACGCTGTTGATGAGCACCGGCGCTGGATTGTTGGTTCACGCCCTCCTTAAACGAAATTTCGGTAAGATTGTCGCGGCGCTTATTGCAATCCCAATTTTCTCCGTCGCCGGTATTTGCCTGGAAATCGTTCTTAGTATAATCGGGGTATTGATCGCAGAATATGTGCGGACGAATCATTGATGCGGACAAAGGTCAGTACCGTCCGCGTCAGCGGATGGGTAATCGACAATTGCCTCGTGCCCAAGGGGTGACCCACCCGCTAACGCGGACGGTACTGACCGGTGTCAGAATAAAGAGATGACAAACTACAACGAGTTCTGGGATTTCTATGTGCAAGAGCATTCCAAGCCGATGACGCGCTTGCTCCATTTCATCGGAACGTCGCTCGGTATAATTTTACTCATCTGGTTCATCGCAACCGGCCGCTGGTATTTCTTTCCTCTTTTCTTTGTCGTCGGCTACGCGTTCGCGTGGTTCGCGCACTTTGTCGTCGAGAAAAACAAACCGGCGAGCTTCAAGTATCCGCTCTGGTCATTCATCAGCGACTTCAAAATGATGTGGTACATGATCACCGGCCGGATGGGCCGTGAAGTGGAACGCGTTCAGAAAAACCACTAACCGCCGAGGCGGAGAGACGCCGAGGAAGCAGGAATGAATGAACGATCGCGAGCATGCCTAACTTTCCTCTCTGCGACTCGGCGCCTCTGCGGTGAGAATGTTCGCCGAGATCCACTCCAACGAGCGGCCGTAGCGATACGAGATATTAAAGTGCCCGTCGTCAAATTCTTCGTACGAGTGGTCAATGCTGAGGTTCGCCAGTTTTGCGCTTAGGATCCTTGCTCCGATATCCAGATTGAATTCGTCTTTCTTGCCCGCATCGATAAACAGAGTCTTCAAAGATCTCAGCTCATCTGCGTGTCGATCGACCAGTCGGACCGGATCATGATCCAGCCAACGTTTCCAGACATCTTCGCGGATCTCGCCCGTCGTAAGATCGAAAGGCAGATCGAAATCCGTCCCATTCGGCGAATAGCACGCCGCCATCCCGATCGTATTGATCGCCGCGTGTGAATCTTTGCCCTGCTTCTCTGTTGCCCAAAAATCTCGCATGAATTTTTTTGGATCACCCTTGATCGTCCGAAACGCTTTCGGAAAATCCATCGGATAGCAGTACTCAAAATATGCGTCGCCGGCCGTCGAGCAGACGAGGCCAAAAATATCTGCATGTCGCATGCCCATGATCAGCGAGCCGTAGCCACCCGATGACTT
>JBKJOR010000465.1:0-3343 GCA_046595575.1 Pyrinomonadaceae bacterium
GTTCAATGGCTACGACACCCTACTTTTGGAAGCAATATTTTCTGATATAAGTGCCGGACCGCCGTTCGCACCGGGTGATTATGTTCGGGCTTACGTAGATCCGGATACGCTCTCGCCACGGCAGGTGGAGCTTAAGTTTGGCGGGGCTCTGCGATCGATCAGCAAGCTCGCAAAGTTCGATCAGCAGGGAAACCTGATCACGTTTGGTGCCGGCAATCGTGTCGACGCGCCGGTAGGGACGCACAGCATCCTATCGCTTATCTATGCACTGCGCTCTTTCAATCTCAAGCCGAGCCGCGATCTGAACAATCCCATAAATGACACTCGTGTCGCGGTATTCTGGGAGTCTGAAACCTATATCTTTACTCTTCGGCCATCGCCGCCTGAGCTGATAACGGTCAACGGAGCAGTCATTGCCGCTCAGCTTGTTACGATCAGCACAAAACATCCTGTGCTTGATTCGCTTAACATTAGAATCTGGTTGGGCAACGATGAATCTCGGGTGCCGCTTAGGTTTGCGGTCGGAGCGTTTCAGGCCGACTTGATCAGTTCCGTCCGGCAACCCTGACAAGTCGTATTTGTGCTAATTGAAATTGAAAGTTGTTTTCAATTGGGCTACACTCGGGGTGGAAGATGTCATACTCCATGAACAAACTTATTCTTTTTCTCGCGATCAGTTTTCTCTTCGTCATGCCCGTCACTGCTCAGGTTGATATTGAACGTGAGGCCATTCGACGTGCCGCGTTGAATTACGCCGAGGGATGGTATGAGGGAAATGCGGACAAGATGGAAAGCGCTCTGCATCCCGACCTCGCGAAGCGCATTGTTCGGACGAACGATAAGGGTCAGAGCGGACTTGGGCAGATGAGCGCGATGTCTCTCGTTCAAGGGACCCGAACCGGTTCCGGAAAGCACACGCCTACTGGAGAGCAGCAGAAGGATGTGACGATCCTGGATGTGATCGGCGGTGCTGCGACGGTAAAGCTGGAGATGCGGGACTGGGTCGACTACATGCACATCGGAAAGTTCAATGGGAAGTGGGTCATCGTAAACGTTCTCTGGGAACTAAAGCCGAAGAAAGATGAGAAGAAAAACTAGTATGACACTTGCCGATCTATCCAAGGGCGAATCCCGCACAGTGTTGTCGGTTCGGGGCGAAGGACCTGTTACCCGCCGATTGATGGAGATGGGGGTCATTCCGGGTGTTTCCGTCAGCATGGTCAAGTCAGCGCCGTTTGGTGATCCTCTCGAGATACGCGTGCGTGGATATAGTCTCGCGTTGCGCAGGAACGAAGCCGAGACCGTGGAGATCGAAACAAGTTTCCGCGATGAATGAAAGAAAACGGAACCAAGCCACTAACGATCGCTCTCGCCGGTAACCCCAACGCGGGTAAGACAACTCTCTTCAATTCATTAACGGGGCTGAGCCAGAAGATCGCGAACTATCCGGGAGTAACGGTTGAGCGAAAGGAAGGCGCATGGGATCTTGACGGGGAGATTGCTACGCTCATCGACCTTCCCGGGCTTTATAGTCTCGACGCGACCTCCCTCGATGAGGAGATCGCTCGGAACGTAATAACCGGAAAGGTTGAGGACGTTGCGCGTCCGAACGTGATCGTCTCGGTTGTCGACGCGACAAACCTCGAACGCAATCTTTATCTAACTTCCCAGCTCCTCGAATACGGCGTTCCGGTGGTCGTTGCTCTGACGATGATCGACGCCTTCGAAAAGCAGAAACACCAGATAGACTTAACGAAACTCTCGAATTCTCTCGGCGTGCCGGTCGTTGCAGTGAATGCAAAGTCCGACCGCGGGAAGGTGGAGTTAGCAGAGATCGTACAAAAGATCGCCGGCTACACCCAGGAATCCGCTCACTCCTGGACCGAAGAGGAAACAGGCGAGACCGCAAAGATCTTTGCTCGATACAATTTTATCTCGTCTGCGGTGCAGGAATCGGTAAAGCACAACGACCGTCGCGAGCACCGTATTTCCGAGAAGATCGATCGAGTTTTAACACATAAGGTGTTCGGCCTCGCCATCCTTATCCTCATTCTCCTTACAGTTTTTCAGGCGATCTTCTCGTGGGCGACGCTTCCGATGGATCTTCTTGAACAAGGATTTGGTGCGATTGGCGACGGCGTTCGAAGCGTGCTGCCGCCCGGTATTCTTGCGGACTTGATCGTTGACGGTGTCATTGCCGGAGTCGGTGGAGTTCTCGTATTTCTTCCTCAGATCCTTTTACTTTTTCTTTTTATCTCGATACTCGAAGACACCGGCTACCTAGCCAGAGCGGCATTTTTGCTCGATAAGCTGATGAGCCGCGTCGGACTTCACGGCAAGGCGTTCCTTCCGATGATGAGCAGCTTTGCATGTGCGATCCCGGGTATCATGGCGACTCGGACGATCGAGAATCGCCGCGACAGATTCACGACGATCCTGATCGCTCCGTTAATGAGTTGCTCCGCTCGGCTGCCGGTCTACACCTTGATGATCGGCGCGTTCTTTGCCGGCCAGACCGTATTCGGATTCGTCTCGGTCGGAGCGATCCTCATGCTGGCTATGTACACGCTCGGGATCGTAGTCGCGCTGATCGTAGCGTTCGTTCTCAAACGGACTATCCTGAAGGCTCCGCCGCCGCCTTTTATCATGGAGCTTCCGCCCTATCGCATGCCCGGCGTACGTACCGTATTGCAGAACATGATGACGCGTGCATGGCTCTTCGTGAAACGTGCCGGGACTGTAATTTTGGCGATCTCGATAATTCTGTGGGCGCTGATGTATTTTCCCAGGAGCGAACCCGCTGCTGCGCTCCCGGAACTTACACAGTCGCAGGCCGCGACCGATCCGGCTACCGGAAGGCCCGGCGATCCGTCGGTGGAGATCGCGATACCGGAAAGCGAACAGCTCCGAAACAGTTATGCCGGCAAGCTTGGACATCTTATCGAACCTGTCATCGCGCCGCTCGGCTTCGACTGGAAGATCGGCGTCGCGCTTATCGCAAGCTTTGCCGCACGCGAGGTTTTGGTGTCGACCCTGAGCATCATCTACAATGTCGGCAAGGACGAGAACGAAGAGTCGCAGACACTCATTTCCGCGATCCGAAACGCGAAGGACGACAATGGCCGCATCGTCTGGACACCGCTCACGGCACTGACATTGATGGTCTTTTTCGTTCTAGCGATGCAGTGTATGTCGACCGTCGCCATCGTCCGGCGTGAGACCAATTCGTGGTCATGGACTCTATTCATGGTGGGCTATATGACAGGACTCGCGTACCTCGCATCTTTTGTTACGTACCAGGGTGGCCGTGCTTTAGGGTTCGAATGATGGAAGCTCAGAACAT
>JBKJOR010000404.1:0-5595 GCA_046595575.1 Pyrinomonadaceae bacterium
CACAGTTCACACTCCATAGTTCATAGTTCATAGTTCACAGTTCACAGTTCATAGTTCATAGTTCACAGTTCACAGTTCACAGTTAAAGGGATGCCACTAGCAACTATTGACGAGGCCGTCGAAGAAATTCGGAACGGCCGAATGGTCATCATCGTCGACGACGAAGACCGCGAGAATGAGGGCGACCTCGTTTGCGCCGCTGAGCTCGTCACGCCGGAGATCATCAGCTTTATGGCGATCCACGGCCGCGGGCTCATCTGTCTTCCGCTAACCGAAGAGCGGTGCGACGAACTGCAGCTGCATCCTCAGACACAGGACAACACGTCGAGCATGGGCACGGCATTCACGATCTCGATCGAGGCCCGGCACGGTGTGACGACCGGCATATCTGCGGCCGATCGTGCGAGAACGATACTAACCGCGGTCGATCCTAAATCCGCGGCCTCCGATCTGGCACGGCCCGGCCATGTCTTTCCACTTCGGGCAAAACGCGGAGGCGTCTTGGTTCGCGTCGGGCAGACCGAGGCAAGCGTCGATATCGCCCGCATCGCGGGGCTCAAGCCGGCGGCGGTGATATGCGAGATCATGAACGACGACGGGACAATGGCCCGGATGCCCGAACTTGAGATCTTTGCCGATAAACACGGGCTGAAGATCATCTCCGTCGCCGACCTTGTCCGCTATCGGGTTGAGAAAGAAATGCTCGTCAAGCGAGTGGTCGAAGCGGACCTTCCGACGGACAATGGGGTTTTCCACGCGATAATTTACGAAAACGAGATGAATGGCGAGACCCATCTCGCGATGACGATGGGCGATCTCCGGACAACCGAGCCGGTTCTGGTTCGCGTCCAAACCGAGAATGTCACGTTTGCGATGTTCGGTTCCACGCTCGGTGAAGCGTCCCGTGCGATGCAGGCCTCTCTCCAAAAGATCTCCAATGCGAAACGCGGCGTGGTCCTCTACCTGCGGCAACGCGAGAACAATCTCGACCTCGTGAATCAGCTAAGGACCTACGCTCTCATGCAGGAGAAAAATATTGATTTTCAGGACGCGAAACGTGAAACTGGATATGGAAAACTCCACGACTACGGTATCGGAGCCCAGATCTTAAAGGACTTGGGAATTAAGCGGATTCGTCTCCTCACGAATCATCCGCCGCGAATAAACGCAATCGAAGGGTTCGATCTGGAAATTACCGACGCCGTCAGTCTGTAACAGCGGTGTCTATTGAAGGCTAATGCCGGAAGAATTAAACGAGCAACGGGGAGAAAACGAAGATCTGCCGCCGGAAGACAATACAGAAAGTGTTGTTCTAGCGCGTCGCAGATACTTCACGCGCCGGAACGCCCTGATCACAACGGTGCTGACCGTGATCCTGGTTGTGCTTCTCGCCGTGCTATCCGTCGTGTTCTACCGCTACGGAGTTTTTGATAACTACGTTAAGACTCAATTCGTCGCCAGGATGGCGGAGATAGGGCTTGTATTCGACGCCGATGTTTTTCGGCTTACGGTCAACCCGGTCGAACTAGAACTGCGTAACGCCACATTTACCGACCTCATAACGGGCGAAAAACTTTTCTTTATTCGCGATGCGCGGCTCGGATTAACGGTCGATAATCTCTATGCATGGCAGCTAAGCCGTGACATCAGCGTCAATTCGACAGATATCAACGGTGCTGAGGTTTGGGTCAAGTTCGATGAGAACGGACGCTCAAATTTTTCCAACCTTACCTTGGTCGAGGACCAGGGCGGGCAGCGCGTCAATTTTAAGTACGGATCGGTCAAGTTCGCGATCAAGGACAGCGTGATCCATTTCGGGGATGTGTCGCGAAAGATCTCAGCCGACGCGAACAACGTCCAGTTCTTCCTCGAACCGGAAAATTTCGACTTACCTGACGAACAGAAGCGCTACAAGATCGACTTTACATCTACTGACTCGACGTTTACCTACGACGATCGGCCGCTCGCAGATGTCGACATTCGGGCCAGGGCGATAGCCGACCGGAACGGAGCCGAGATCACAGAGCTGAAGATCGAGACTCCGATCGGCGTGTCGACTCTAAACGGTTCTCTCGCAGACTGGGCCGCCCCAAAATACAATCTCAACATCGAATCGACGGTCGATCTAACACAGACATCGAACATCTTTCCGTTAGGCGCAAGCCTTCGCGGCGTCGGTAATTTCAAGGGCACGGTCAGTGGTGAGGGCGAGAAATACAGGATCGAGGGTACTGTCGACTCGCAAGCTCTGACGGCCGAGGGAATTTACTTGAGGGCTGTAAACGTCGCGGCGACGATCGAGGGTACGAACTCGAACTACGAAGCCAACGGTAAAGCTGTTGCCGAGCTTTTGACGTTCGAGGACTTCAGGATAGATTTCCTGCGAATGACGGGTAACGTCCGGGGTTCTGGAACCGACTTTCGATGGGTCGGCGAACTACAGGCGGCCGCGGCGAAAACGAAATCCCTTACACTCGGCGGACTGTTTTTGTCAGAGGCGGTGGCTGAGTATAAAGACAAGGAATTTACAGCCGTCGCGGGCAACGGGCGTGCTCAGCGCTTCTCGGTTGCCGAAGCTGAATTCGAAACTCTTTACGCCAACGATCTGCGAGTCTCACGTAACAACGGCGTGACTAACATCACTGCGCCGGGTGCTCGTGCCGCGTTGCTGAAGACGAAAGACTATCAGCTTCGCGGACTGACCGGCCGCAATCTGCGGGTCAAAGACGCCGGACGTCGGACCGATGTAAGTCTCGATAACGTCACCGCCGATTCGGCAAGCGCGAAGGGAAACCGTGTCCGGAATCTTCGTGCCGACCGATTTAGTTTGACCGACCTGCCAAACTCGACCGATTTGAATCTTGCCGGTGTGACCGCCGAACGTGTGGAAGGTGGCGGGGCCCGGTTAACAGGCGTAAGGGCGCCGCTAATCGAGATTCGCGATACCGGGCCCGAAACGATCGTCTATTCCGACAAGGTCCGGATCGCCCGTGTCGAAACGAGCGCTGCCGTCCTGGGCAGCCTGAATATCGGCGGCGTTCGTCTGACGATACGTCAGGGGACGATCCAGGGCCGGTCGAACGATGTCGATGCAGGAACGGTTACGCTCAACAAGACCAGCGCGCTTGAGCTTGGCGGGACGCTTGAGGCGGTGAAGGTCGTCAAGCCGGTATTTATCGTCGAACCCTCTGGTCGCTACCGCGTGACTGCAGATATGAGTATCGGGAGTGGCCTCATCGGAAGCATTCCGCTCGGGGCAGCACAAGCCAGCGTTAATGTGAATAACGATCGAGCCGAGCTCAGCAACCTCACCGCGGCGATCATGGACGGTCGGCTCGAGGGTAACGCTTCACTCGCTTTCAGTAACCGCACGCTGTCGAGCGTGAACGCGAATTTTTCGAATCTCGATCTTTCGAAGCTTGCTTCTCTGCAAGGCGGCCGTGTGATCCCGCTTGTCGGGCAAACATCAGGTAACGTCAATCTCACTTTTAGCGGAACAGACTTCCGGACGGCGAGCGGAAGAGTACTCGCGGATATAACCGCAAGTGCAGGCAGCGCTGACAGCGGCCTCGTACCGGTAACTGGCCGTGTCGAGCTATCGGCGACCAACGGACTATTCAACGTCGACGTCGGACGGCTGAATACCCCTAACAGCGAACTGACCGCAACCGGACGATTCGATCTCCGGAACGATGATTCGGATCTGACCATCGCGGTTAATTCGAGTGACGCAACTGAGATCGATCGTTTGATCCGGGTAACCGGTCTTGCTCCGGATCTCGAGGCTCAGCTTAACGACCTTGAAGTTACGATCGCCGGAAACCTGACGATGAACGCCAGCGTGACGGGTAACCTGACCGACCCGACCGTGAAAGGTCGTGCGTCGCTCGATCAGATCGCGCTTCGGGGACGCACCCTCGGTTCGGTCACCTCCGATATCTTTATTTCTCCGGCGGGGACCGAACTTCGGAACGGCACTCTTCGCGAACCTGACGGCGGGACGATCGCATTCGGTCTGAACATGCCGGAAGGTGGAACGAACAACATCAGCGTTCAGGCGACACTGACGAACATCGACGCTGCGAATCTGATCGCCGCACTTCCGCTGGATAAATATCTGCCATCGGGCATCCGGGACTTCAACGCGCAGACCTCTGGAACGGTCAATATTACCGGGCTGCCGAACAACGCGAACGGCTCGATCGATCTTTCCTCCGCTGCCGGCTCGGTGTCGGGACAGACCTTCGACGCCTTTACAGCGAAAGCTCAATTTCGCGGAACGCTTATCGATCTCGAAAATCTCGAGCTCCGTTCAGCCGAGGGTTATTTGAAAGCGAACGGAACGTACGACCGGGCATCGACGGCATTCGACTTTGATCTCGAAGGCCGCAATTTTCAACTGACAGCCATTCGCACGGCGTTCACGAAGGATCCTGCAATTCCGACCATAACGGGCAATGCGGATTTCACTGCCAAAGCGACCGGCAGGTCGGATTCGCCGTCGTCTTACAACATCACGTTCAACGGCACGGCCCGTGACGTGATCGTAAACGCGAACGCTTTTGGTCAGGTCGCGTTTAAGGGAAATACGACGAACCAGATCCTTAATGCCGATCTGACCGCGACGCTTGACGGCCGGCCGCAGGTGATAAACGCGAGCGTCAATTTCGGCGACGAGAATATGCCTTTTCGCGTCGCAACAGAATTTAACCAGAGTCCTCTCGGGCCCTTCTTCGCTCTCGTCCCGCAGCTCAAGGGGATCACGATCGGCGGAACCGGAACCGGCCGAGTCGAATTCGGCGGAAACCTTGCGAGCCGCGACGATCAGGGAAATATTGTTTTCACGGGTGAGGCTCTGACAGGTTCGGCCCAGTTTAGCCAGCTTGCTCTGCAGATCCAGGACACACCTCTCGTAGCGACCGAACCCGTTGTCGTCCGATTTAATCCTCGCGAGATCACGTTCGAATCGGCTCGGTTTGCAGGGGGTGGCTCGAATGTCGTCATCGCCGGAACGAAAGCGTTGACGGATGACGGTGTGAACAATCTGTCCGTTGATGGGCGGGTAAATCTCAGCCTGCTGAATGCATTTCCGCAGATCGCCGCAACGGACACGTTTTTCGGAGGCTTTGCAAACGTCGCGGTCCGTCTCGCGGGTGTTAACAGGTCGGCACGCGTTTCTGGAACCGCAACTTTGGAAAATGCCTCGGTGGCTTCTTTTATCGGGTCGAGCCGGCTGAGCTTTGACCGTCTGACCGGACGCATCCTGTTTTCATCCGATCAGGCGCAGATGGCCGACATACGCGGCTATCTCGGCGGCGGAGCGTTTACCGCAACCGGCGGCGCTCTTTTTGGCGAGGGTCTTCGGGTCGACTCATTCAGGGTATCGCTCGACGGATCAAACGTAACCGTGCCGTTGCCTGAGGACTTTATCACGACCGGCGATGCCAAACTCGAAATAACCGGCCGACGCGGGCGAACGGATATACTCGCCGTCCAGATCGCGGGCCGGATCCTCGCACGTCGCAGTCTATACACGCGGGATATCGAACTCGCAAATATCATCGGCGGTCGTGGCGACGCTTCGCTTTCGTCGGG
>JBKJOR010000218.1:0-9440 GCA_046595575.1 Pyrinomonadaceae bacterium
CTCGCGGCCACAAAGTTTGTCGTCGTGGCCGGAGATGGCTGGCACCGGGGCGTGATCGGACTTGCGGCATCGCGCATAGCGGAACGCCTTCACCGTCCGACCATCGTTCTTTCAGTCGAGGACGGATACGCCCACGGCAGTGCTCGAAGCATTTCGAATTACCATCTCCTGAACGCACTCGAAAGCTGTCCCGAATTGTTCGAACAGTTTGGCGGGCATGCGGCGGCGGCCGGAATGAAATTGCGATCCGAGAATATTGACGCGATGCGCACGGCTTTGAACGTTTACGCCGAATCGTCGCTGACGGACGAGCTATTACAGAGGGTCCTACGAATCGACGCCCGAGTGTCGCCCGCCACTCTGAACTTGAAACTCGTAAAGGAATTGAGCGATCTGGAACCGTTCGGCGCCGGAAATCCCAAGCCTGTGTTTGTAACGGGCGGGCTCTACATTCGCGACGAGCCGCGTGTAATGAAAGAGAAACACTTGAAGTTTTGGCTCGACGATCGGAACGGCCACCGCTTCGAAGCGGTCTGGTGGGATGGAGTAGATCGATCAGCGGGGCGAACCCTCGATGCCGGTTCTTGCATCGAAGTGGCCTATACCGCCGAAGCAAATATCTGGCAGGCAAACACACGGTTACAGCTTGTTGTTGAAGATGTTAGAGCGGATAATTAAAACCCGGTGGCCGAAGTAAATAACCCTTCAATCAAAAACTTTCACGTGCGAGCAAAGTTGCCGCAGTATGTGCGCTATGTAGCTGTGGGGCTATTTGCCGTAACGATCCTCGCAATAGTCGTAGGTTTCTATCGATCTCGAAATAACCCTGAGTTTCGTATGAAGGGTTTTCCGACTGCGCTCTCCAAGGACGTAGTCGCCGTAGTTAACGGATATGAGCGACGCGAGATGGAAGGCGACGTTGTGAAGTACTACATCAAGGCTGATAAGGCCACGTCGTTCAGCGACAACCACCAGGAGCTGGAGAACGTCTACCTCGAGGTCTTTAGTCCGACTGACGGCTCCGATAAAATAACCGCCGCAAAAGCCGTCTACATTCCTGAGGAGAATAAGAATTTCACCGGCTACTTTGCCGGCAATGTGAACATCGAGACGCGCGACGCGTTAAAGGTGCGGACCGAGCAGGTTACATACAAGAAAGCTGACGAGATCGCGACGATCGATGAAGCTGTAGAATTCGAACGCGACGGTGTAAGAGGCAAAGCCTTCGGAGCGATCGTAAGAGCCGCCGAAAAGAAACTTGAGCTTCTGAGGGACGTCGAGATCGAAACATTCGAATCTAAGGCGATGGCGTCGTCGAACGTTAAGCACGCAACTGTTAAGGCGGGTTACGCGATCTATAACCAGGCCGATGAGACGATCGGGCTTCGCGGAAACGTCGTAGGAAATATTCTCGCTCAGACTGGAGCCAGTGACGTATCGTCCGACCGGGCCGTCGTATATCTTATCGAAAAGAATGCGGGAGGCCGTGACGTGAAGAAGATCGAGCTTTACGACAACGTTGCTATCCACGCCACGCGACCGAATGACGGGCCTGTCGATATCAAATCCGGTTTCGCCATTTACGAACGCGACCTCGATCGCTTCGATCTGAAGCATGATGTGCAGATCAACGCCTCGACCGAAGGACAGCCAACAAAGATCACGTCGAACTCGGCGGTTTTTGAACAATCGAATCGCAAGATATTCATCGATGGCAACGCCGAGGTTTCGCAAGGAAACGAGTTCTTGAAAGGGGATCACATCTACGCTGAACTTTACCCTGCGAACAAACTGAAATTGTCGAACATTCGCGGAAATGCGTACCTCCGTCAGACCAACGCGGAACGGACGACTGAGGTGTCAGCCAATGAGCTGAAGGCGGTGTTCAACGAGAATCAGCAGCTATCGAGCGCCGACGCGATCGGGAATGGACGGGCGATTTTAACTCCGGCTGACGCAGTAGAGTATTCGAAGGTGACGATGGTCACGCCGAACGCGATCCGCCTTGCGTTCAAAGGCGAAGGCTTACTCGACAAGATGATCACTGACGGCCGGACGACAATACAGTTGGACGTACCAAGCGGAACATCTGATGCGGCCAATAAACGAGTGACTGCGGACACGGTTAGAACATTTTTTAGCTCCAATGGAAAAGATATACAGCGGGCGGAGGCAATTGGGAACGCCGAACTTTTCGTTGAGCCGTTAACGGCTCGCCCTGAAAATTATCGGACGACGATAGTTGCTCCGCGATTCGATTGTGAATTTTTTCCGACTGGCAACAACGCCCGCGAATGCATAGCTGGCGTGAAGACGAAAACCGTTCGCGTCCCGACCGTTCAAGCCGCCGATCGCGGAACCCAGACAATAACCGCTGATCGGCTGAAGTCGACGTTCGGCGCTCAGACGAAGGACGTTGAGATCCTCGAAGCTACGGGCACTGCAAAATTTAACGAGCTTGACCGAAACGCGGTCGCTGACCGAATAAGTTTTGCGAAAGCCGACGAGATAGTTCAACTCCGTGACGGCGAACCGACCGTCTGGGATTCACGAGCTCGTGCTCGTGCAAGTGAGATCGATTGGGATACTAAGAACCAAAAGTCTTACCTTCGCGGGGGAGCAAATACGACTTACTACAGTCAGAAGTCGACGAGCGGGGCAACACCTTTTGCAGCGAATGACAAACCGGTCTTCGTGACATCGAATCAGGCTGAATTCGACCACCGCGCTGAGACTGCACGCTTTTCGGGAAATGCGCGCGGCTGGCAGGAGAATAATTACGTTCGTGCTGATCAACTCCTCATCCAGCAATCACAGGGCGGGTTCTTTGCAGACGGAAATGTACAGAGCCTGTTATACGATGTGAAGCGGAAGGAGAATGGGCGGGAGACTAGTTCCCCGGTTTACGTTTCGTCGCGAAAGATGGTGTATAACCGTGACGAGCGTAAGATACGATATGAAACCGACGTTGATATTCGACAAGGCACAGACCGCATCCTCGGAAGCGTCGCGAATATTTTCCTTGACGAGAAAAATGAGCTCTCTCGTAGCGACGTGGAGGGAAATGTTGTGATCACACAGCCGAACCGTCGAGCGGTAGGCGATTACGCGCAGTATACCGCCGCGGACGAGAGTGTCACCCTTCGGGGAAATCCGGCTCGTGTCGACGATGCCGAGAACGGTTCGTCCTCCGGTGGGCAGATGACGGTCTTCCTTCGAAACAATCGCGTGTTGAGCGAGGGGAAGTCCAAACAAAATGTTGCGGGACGTATCCGCTCCGTTTACAAGGTCAAACCAAACCAGCCCTAACGACACGTGAACTCTTCCAACGACAACAATCCATCATCGCAGAACGGACACGAGTCTCCTCCCAGGCTGCTTGTCGCGCACAACCTCCAGAAAACCTATGGCCGTCGCCGGGTGGTCGATGACGTGACGATCAGCGTTGGACAAGGCGAGGTCGTCGGCTTGCTGGGCGCGAACGGAGCAGGAAAAACGACCACGTTCTACATGATGGTTGGTCTTGAACGAACTGAGGTCGGAGATATATTTCTTAATGGTGCCGACATCACAGCGCTGCCGATGTACCTTCGAGCGAGACTCGGGTTGGGATATCTGCCGCAAGAGCCTTCGATCTTTCGGAAACTTACCGCGGAACAAAATATCCTCGCCGTTCTCGAGACAAGAAAGATCTCTCGGGCTGAAAGGTTCGAACGGCTTGATGTACTCCTAGAGGAATTCGGCATCGAGCACGTCAGAAAGATCAGGGGTGACTCTCTCTCCGGAGGAGAACGCCGTCGCGTCGAGATCGCCCGCTGTCTGGCGACAAAACCGCAATTCATACTGCTGGACGAACCATTCGCCGGGATAGATCCACTTGCGATCGATGATATACGCGAAATAATTCTTTACCTCAAGAAACAAGGTATAGGCATCCTGATAACGGACCACAACGTTCGAGAAACGCTCGGCATTACTGACCGAGCGTATATCATGTCGGACGGTCGTATCCTCCGAAGCGGGGAGCCGGATGTTCTCGTGAAAGATGCAGAAGTGCGTCGGCTTTATCTCGGCGAACGATTCTCTCTCTAAAAAACCTTTCGTTTTGTTTTCATCTTAAAAGCCGTATAATTTAGCCAGATTGCAATTATAGTTCCACTACGAACAAGGGGAAGACTGTCGCCGGATCCATATGTCGTCACTGAGGCTCACAACCCAACTTCAACAGAGAATGGTGCTAACTCCGCAGCTTCGGCAGCGGATAGAAATGCTTCAGATGACCACTCTCGAATTGAATGAACTAGTCGAGCAGGAGCTCGTGGCAAATCCAATTCTCGAGGAGGTTTTGCCCGGCGATGAAGTTCAGGAGATATCAGAAAGTATTCTTGATCAGAATGCGAACGGCGTTGACGAGGGGTACGTCGATGGTAGCGATTCCGGAACGCAATTCTCAGACACGCCGACCGATTACCTTGACAGCGGCGATCAGTTCGTAGCTGACAGGCCCAGGGAAAACGGTTCGGACCCGAATGTAACCGAGATGGCCTCGTCCGAGGAGACTCACCCGGAACTGTCGGATTCGTTCGAGGAGATCGATTACGGTCGAGAGTTTCAGGACTATCTCGATCCCGGATATCGGACACAGGAAATCGAGTACAAGGACGACGCTCCCAGTTTTGAGCAGTTCCTTTCGCACACGGAATCACTCAGCGAGCACCTCGAATGGCAGTTACACATGCTCGACATCAGCGAACGTATGCTCGAGATCTGTATAAGCGTGATCGGAAATCTCAATGCCGACGGACGCCTGACGGCCTCGGTGGAAGAGCTTGCCGAGATCTCCCGTTGTTCACCGGAAACTATTGACCTCGCCCGTAAAACGGTAATGGCTCTTGAGCCGGTCGGCTGCGGTGCAGTAGATGTCAGAGAGTGCCTCCTTGCTCAACTCGAGGCGGAGGGCGAAGACGATACTCTGGCAGCCGAACTCGTCCGCGACCATTTGGAGGACCTACAACCACATCGACTGCAGCACCTGGCGAAGGATACGGGCCGGGGCGTCCATGAACTCAACGACGAGATAAACCTGATCCGCACACTCGATCCTTATCCAGGACGAAAGTATGCGGCCGAGGAAGCGATGTTCGTTGCCCCGGAAGTATACGTGGAAAGGATAGAGGGTGAGTGGGTGATCTATTTCGCTGATGACGGAAGCCCGCGGCTTCGCATTAGTTCGACGTATCATCAACTCGTAGATAAGCCGGATACCTCAAAAGAAACGAAGGATTTTATCAAGGAGAAAGTGCGTTCGGCGGTCGACCTCCTTCGAAACATCGAGCATCGCCGACAGACGATCTATCGCGTCGTCGAATGTATCGTCAAGCGACAGACCGAATTTCTCGATCACGGCGTCGAGCACATCAAGCCAATGATGCTAAAGGACGTGGCGGAGGATATCGGCATGCATCTTTCAACCATTTCTCGCGTCGTTAACAGGAAATATGCCCACACTCCGCAAGGCGTGATCGAGCTTCGCCGCTTCTTCAGTGAGGGAATGATGAATGAAGAAGGCGAAGAGGTTTCGACACGCATTCTTAAACTCAGGATCAAGAAGATGGTTGAGGAAGAAGACTCTAAGAAACCGATGACGGACGAGCAGATCGCGAAGGTCTTGAGCAAAGAAGGCGTAAAGCTCTCGCGACGAACGGTCGCAAAGTATCGCGATCAAATGCATATACCCGGCTCGCGAGAACGTAAGACGGTTATCTAACTTTTTTCGCGTACCAGGCTTCTAGGGAAATTGCTCTTATAAGGGGAAAAATGAAATTTGAATACACCGGACGGCACATCGATGTAACACCGGCTCTCCGAGCGCACGTTGAGAATCATTTCGAGCGCATAAGTCATCTCTTTAACGGGAAGCCGGCGAAGGCTCACGTAATAATCGAAGTGGAGCGCGGACGACACCGTTCGGAAGTCATCTTGAATTGGCGCAACGATGTATTGACCGCTACGACGAGCAATTCGGATATGTACCTCTCCCTATCGCAAACGATCGACAAGATCGAGAAGCAGGCACTCAAACTCAAGAATAAAGTCATTGATAAATCCCACCGAGCAAAGCGTGCGAGCACCATCGTGCAGAACGAGATCGAAGTGAAACCGGCTCCGAATGGGCCGCGGATCATCAAGACACGACGCTATGCAGTCAAGCCTGTGACGGTGGACGAAGCGGCTATGCTGCTGTCGGACGAAGGCGACAGCTTTCTCGTTTTCCGAAATTCCGACAATCAAAAGATCTCTGTGATCCATACACGGAAAGACGGAAACCTTGGGTTGATCGAGCCTTGACGTACGAATGCATGATGTCGTGAGAACTACGCCAGACGAGAAATTACCTTCACTCCCGATGCAAGTACACGGCGTACTGGTCCGAGTGTTTGGGACCGGTGTCTTGATAATTGGTGATTCGGGAATCGGGAAATCCGAGTGTGCTCTCGACCTTGTTTCAAAAGGGCACAAGCTGGTCGCTGACGATGTTGTGTCGATCGCCGCGAGCGGAGATGGATCGCTCGTCGGGACGACCCCGGCGTTGACGAGGGAGCTGCTTGAGATACGCGGACTCGGAATCATCAACATACGTACGCTGTTCGGGAATTCCGCACTCGAGGACCACTCGGAAATAGACCTTTGCGTGGAACTGAGAAGGAACGTCGAAGTCGAACGAATCGGAAATGTAATGATCGAGCACGAACTTGGTGGGTACTGCCGTCCGAAATTTATACTGCCCGTTACCCCCGGCCGGAATCTCTCTACGCTCATCGAAACCGCCGTGCGTCTATTTAGGCAATTGGAAAATGGCTCGAACGCGAGCGATCTCTTAATTGAAAGACATAGCGCCGTACTTAACCCTGTCGGCTAGCCCCAGTATTTATGGCAAAGGCCGACACCGAACTTCACAACCTAAAGAACCTGGTTATAATCACCGGCCTCAGCGGATCCGGCATGAGCTCTGCAACGAATGCGTTCGAGGATCTAGGGTACTTTTGCGTCGATAACCTGCCGCTCACAATGCTGTCGACTTTCTCGCGGCTTCTGCGGCCAAGTGACGAAGATGTAGTCGCGATCGAACGCGCGGCGCTTGTTATTAACATCCGTGAACGGCATTTTTTGGCGGAGTTTCCAGCGGAATTGAAAAAGCTGGAAAAAAAGAAGCTCGCACCGTTCGTTGTATTTTTTGAAGCGTCGGACGGCGATCTGCAACGGCGATTTTCTGAAACCCGAAGGCCGCATCCGGCGGACACCGGTAAAGGGCTTCTTCAATCGATCCGGTCGGAGCGAAAGGCGATGGAGGACATTCGCCAGTTAGCCGATCTGATCATCGATACATCCGAACGCACGGTCCATACACTTCGACGTGTGATAGTTGAGAAGTTCAGCCGCGAGCCGGAAGGAACGCCGTTGAAGGTTCGGATCGTAAGCTTTGGTCACAAGTACGGAAATCCCCGGGACCTCGATCTTTTGTTCGACGTCCGACACCTGCCCAATCCATATTTCGACAGGACGCTAAAAGACTTTACGGGCGAGCACCCTAAGATCCGCAGCTTTCTCGACAAGCACGACGAGGTGAAGGAAACCGTCAACCGGTTCGCGGATCTGCTTCGCTATCTGCTTCCGTTTTACAAGCAGGAAGGGAAATCGTACCTAACCATCGGCGTCGGCTGTACTGGCGGACGTCACCGTTCGGTCATGGTTACCAACCGTTTACGCGATGAGTTGAAGAAAGAAAAGTACGTCGTTTCGGTTGTTCACCGCGATATGCAAAAATAGGCAAAGATGAGCAAAATTGGTGGAGTAATTGTTTCTCATGGTCAGCTTGCCACGGAGCTTTTAGCGGCGGCCGAAGCGGTAGTCGGCGATTTGAATCATATCGCTGCCGTGTCCATCGGCTGGCACGATGACGTCGAGGCGGCCAAAGACGAGATCGAGCGGTCAATAAAGAGTGTCGGCCAGGGGTCCGGGGTAATCCTTCTTACGGATATGTTCGGCGGCACCCCAACCAATATATCTGCGATGTTCCTGAAAGAGGGAGAGATCGAGATAGTGACGGGTGTAAATCTTCCGATGGTGATCAAGCTTGCTTCCAGTTCGAAAGAGATCTCGCTTGCCGAAATGGCACGCGAGATCGAGGATCAAGGAAAGCAGTCGATCTATCGCACGAGCGCTCTGCTCGAACCTCAAATGAAAAAGCATGCTTGAGGGCAGCGTAAAGGTTGTCAATGCTCTCGGGCTTCATGCCCGCGCCGCCGCCCAGTTGATCCGCCTTGCCGGCCGGTATCGAAGCAACATCACCCTTCGCCGGGATGATACAGGGGCATTCGCGAACGCAAAATCGATTCTCAGCGTCCTGGCCCTCGCTGCTCCGATCGGCACCGAACTGAAGTTTGAAGTTGATGGCGACGATGAACGCGAAGCGTACGACGCGATCCGCGACATATTCGCAAAGGGTTTTGGGGAGCTCTAGAATTTATGGGTTTGAATACATTGCCAGGCAGCGGTAAGAAAGTAGGTATCGTCGGCGTGCCCCTTGGCTTCGGCGCAGGGCAACCGGGAAGTGAGCTCGGCGTCGAAGCTATGCGAATGTCCCGCATGGGGGGCGAAGGCGTACTTGCGGATCATATACGTTCGCTCGGCTATGGCGTCACGGACTACAACAACGTTGATATTGTTCGTTCGCATGAAGCGGCGGCTCCGTTCGCCAATCCGAGGTATCTGCCGGAGATGATCGCATCGTGCAAAAATATCGCCGCCGAGGTGAAAAGTATTTTGTCGGACGATGCGATCCCGATTGTACTCGGCGGCGATCATTCCATCGCGATCGGCTCATTTTCAGGAGTTGCTTCCCACTACCACGAAAAGGGGCAGGACATCGGTTTGATATGGTTCGACGCTCACGCGGATATCAATACGCCGGAAACTTCTTCGTCGGGAAACATCCACGGAATGCCGCTGGCGGCATTACTCGGACACGGTAACGAACAACTAGTTAACCTCGAGGGCTTCGCCCCAAAACTCAAACGGGAATACTGCGCCCACGTCGGAGCTCGCGATCTGGACTCCGGGGAGCGTGAGATCATTCACAAGCTCGGGCTGCGGGATAATTTTTTCACGATGAGCGATATCGACAAGCGCGGAATGCTCGCGTGCGTGGAGGATGCTATCGCGATTGCCTCTCGCGCATCGGGAGGCTACGCGGTGACTTTCGATGTAGACATGATCGATCCGCGATTTGCTCCCGGTTCGGGAACCCTGGTCCGCGGCGGGGCAACCTATCGCGAAGCCCATCTTGCATTGGAAGTAGTCGCTGAGCATGGCGGAATGCGATCGTTTGAGATCGTCGAGGTTAATCCGCTGCTTGACCAAAGCAACATCACTGTCGAACT
>JBKJOR010000239.1:0-4246 GCA_046595575.1 Pyrinomonadaceae bacterium
TCGGTCGATCTTGTCGAGAGTGTCGGCGAAGAACATAACACACCGTTCGGAACCACACAGCAATTCGTTTACTGCTACTGCCGACGCGCGAAAACCGATTAAGTATGGAAAGCCTTTGCGATCACATTGCCTCTGAAATAGCTTTTGCCGACAACGTTTTAGCTCGCGATTGATCAAACTTGCGAATGTCGTAAGGTTGTAAATGATTTTTTACCGAATACTACTAGTCGTTGTCCTGTGTACCACGGCCGCTGCCGCACAATCGCGGGTTCGGCCCGCGGCGGTCGATCCAGGCAGGTTTGATCCGTCGAATACCGTTTGGTTTACGAAGCCGGCCGTTAAGTGGGACGAAGCGATCCCCGTAGGCAACGGGCGTTTGGGCGGGATGGTCTTTGGCGGAATACCGGAAGAACGCATTCAGTTGAATGAGGAAACGTATTGGTCCGGCGGGCCGTATTCGACGGTTGTAAAAGGCGGCTACAAGTTCCTGCCTGAGATCCAACGGCTGGTGTTCGCAGAGCGATACCTTGACGCTCACAATCTATTCGGTCGGCAGCTGATGGGTTATCCCGTGGAGCAGCAGAAATATCAAAGCCTCGCGAATCTACATCTATTCTTTGGACACGGGAATGAAGTTACGGACTACCGACGCTCCCTTGACCTTGGATCGGCGGTTGCCACTACTAGTTATTCGGTAAACGGTGTCCGATACACACGAGAAGTATTCGCATCGGCTCCGGATCAGGTGATAGTTGTCAGACTAACTGCAGATAAACCGGGAGCGATCACATTTACCGCGAATCTGAGAGGTGTTCGAAACCAGACGCACTCAAACTATGGCACCGACTATTTTCGGATGGACGCAACCGGCCCAGACGGGCTCGCAGTCACGGGTAAGTCGGCCGACTATCTGGGCGTCGAGGGCAAGATCCGTTACGAAGGGCGACTAAAGGCATCGGTCGAAGGCGGGACAGTTGAGACGGATGGTGTTGACCTCAGAGTGAAAAATGCGGACGCCGCGACTTTGTATTTCGCCGCAGCCACCAACTTTGTAAATTACAAAGATGTGAGCGCCGATCAACACCAACGGGTTGAACAGTATCTTGCTCGCCTTTACGGTAGGTCTTATTCGCTGATTGCCAAGGATGCTATCGCCGATCACCGGAAGTATTACGACCGGGCCGGGCTCGATCTGCCGGCGACGGGCAACTCACAACTTCCAACCGACGAACGCAAGGAAATGAACGGGACTTCGACTGATCCAAGTCTGGCCGCCCTGGCATACAATTTTGGCCGGTATTTGCTGATCTCTTCGTCTCGTCCGGGCACCCAGCCCGCCAATTTGCAGGGCATCTGGAACGACGATATGAATCCGGCCTGGGATTCGAAATACACGACCAACATCAACACCGAGATGAATTACTGGCCGGCCGACTCAGCCAACTTAGGAGAGACCGCCGAGCCATTGTTTCAGATGATCAAGGATTTGACCGATCAAGGGTCGCAGGTCGCTCGTGAGCACTACGGAGCCCGCGGTTGGGTCTTTCACCAGAACACCGATATTTGGCGCGTCGCGGCACCGATGGACGGCCCGAGTTGGGGCACATTTACGGTCGGCGGGGCGTGGCTCTGCACCCACCTTTGGGAGCATTACGAATATACTCAGGACAAGGAGTTCCTGGACCGCAGTTATCCGATCATAGAAGGATCGGTGCAGTTTTTCAGCGACTTTCTGGTCAAACACCCGAATGGAAGGTGGCTTGTGACCAACCCGTCAACCTCGCCCGAAAATTTCCCCGATGGCGGTGGAAACAAGCCCTATTTCGACGAAGTAACTGGGAGCAAACTGCCCGGGACGACTATCTGCGCCGGATCTTCGATCGATATGCAGATACTGTACGATCTCTTCGGCTATTATCTGAAGGCATCTGAGACGCTCGGCAGACAATCGCCGCTAATCGACAAGATCAAGAGCCAGCGGGGACAATTGGTTCCGCCGCAGATCGGTTCTGACGGTTCACTGCAAGAGTGGGCCGATGACTGGAAGTCGCTTGAAAAGAACCATCGCCATTTTTCGCATCTTTACGGCTTGTATCCCGGACGTGTTCTTTGGGATAAGCGGACGCCAGAATTTATCGAGTCTTATAAAAAGGTCCTCAACGAGCGAGGCGATGGCGGCAAGGGCTTCTCAATGGCCTGGAAAATGGCCTTGTGGGCACGCCTCGGCGACGGCAATCGTGCCAATAAGATATTCAATGCTTATCTTAACGAGCAAAGCTGTTCGCAGATGTTCGCCCTATGCGGCAAGTCGCTTCAGGTCGATGGATCGCTTGGGATGACGGCGGCGATAACTGAAATGTTATTACAATCGCACGACGGTGCTATCGATCTATTGAGAGCATTACCCGACGAATGGAACAGCGGCGAATTGAAAGGTGTTCTGGCTCGCGGGGCCTTTGAAATGGACATTCGCTGGAACGATCGAAAGGTAAATTCGCTAGACGTGACCTCAAAGGCGGGGCTCCCGTTTAAACTCAGAACCGACCGGCCGGTTTATGTGACCAAAAACGGTAAGAATGTTCGGTCGATAAAGCCGGTCAAAGGTTTGGCCGAGTTTCCGACCGTTAAGAATGAACGGTACTTGCTCAGATTTTAGTAGATCGACAAATAGGAAAACATGACGACTCGACAATTGTTTAGCCCATTCCTTGTCGTGGCCATATTGGTCATCACCACCGGGGCCCATTTCGGGCAAGATCCGCAACTGACGCTCGAGAATATTTACTCAAAACAAGCTTTCAGCCAACGCGGATTCGGACCGCTCCGATGGCTCAGAGACAGCAAAGGGTATTCGACGGTCGAGAACAACAACGAACTCGGCGGACGCGAGATCATCCGTTATGACGCGCAGTCCGGCGAACGCTCCGTTCTGGTCTCGGCGAAACAACTCGTGCCGGCGGGCGGTAAGAGTCCGGTCGAGATCGCCGACTATCAATGGTCGGATGACAATTCGCAACTTCTGATCTTTTCCAACACGAAAAAGGTTTGGCGCTACAACACGCGCGGCGATTACTGGGTGCTGAACCTCAAATCCGGAAAACTTCAGCAGCTCGGCAATAACCTTGAAGCGAGTACTTTGATGTTCGCCAAATTCTCACCGGACGGAACCCGGGTCGGCTATGTCAGCAGGCAGAATATCTTCGTCGAGGACATCGCGTCATCAAAGGTCACACAGATCACGTCCGACGGCGGCGGAAATATCATTAACGGGACATTCGATTGGGTCTACGAGGAAGAACTCGATTGCCGCGACGGCTTTCGCTGGAGTCCGGACGGCAAGACCATCGCATATTGGCAAACCGATTCGAAGAACATCGGGACGTTCTACCTTATCGATAACGTTTCGGATATCTACTCAAAGCCGATACCACTTCCGTATCCGAAGGTCGGAACCAAGCTTTCGGCGGTAAAGGCCGGCGTAATTCCGGCATCGGGCGGCAAGACCAAATGGTTCAATACTCCGGGCGATCCGACTAACAATTACCTTGCCAGAATGGATTTTATTCCCAATTCGAACGAATTGATTATCCAGCAGTTAAACCGCCTGCAAAATACTAACAAGGTCTGGATCGGTGACGCCGGTTCGATGAAGCTGAATAACATACTGACTGAGACGGTCAAGGGCTTTCTGGACGTTCATGACAACATCCGTTGGCTTGATGGTGAAAAATCCTTTACGTGGACCAGTGAGCGCGACGGATGGATGCACCTCTATCGCGTTTCGAGGGATGGGAAGAGTATCAAAGCTGTTACAAACGGCGACTTCGATGTGGTGAATATCAACTGTATCGATCCCAACGGCGGTTATGTTTACTACATCGCTTCGCCGGACAACTATACCGAAAGATACCTCTATCGCAGCCGTCTCGACGGCACCGGAAAGGCCGAGCGCGTGACGCCGGACAGAACGCCGGGACACCATTCGTACCAAATGTCTGACGACGCTAAATGGGCAATACATAGCTATAACAACGCAACCACCCCGAACCGTATCTCTCTCGTGAATTTGCCGGAGAACAAGGAAACCAAACTGCTCGAGGAGAATCGCGAACTAAAAGCGAAATACGACAAACTTGGGCTGAATCCCAAAGAATTTTTCAGGATCGACATCGGTGACGAGCGGCTCGACGCATACATGATCAAGCCGAAAAACTTCGACCCGGCGAAGAAATATCCGTTACTGTTC
>JBKJOR010000470.1:0-11606 GCA_046595575.1 Pyrinomonadaceae bacterium
CATTACGAACGGATGGGGCCGGATGAATAGTTACTCGGATAAGCTTTCAGCGGCCGACCGTTGGGCGGTGGTCGCGTACATCCGGGCATTGCAAGTCAGTCAGAACCCGGAAGAAACATTAAGAATGAATTCGAACGGCAACACAAATACAGCGGCTCCAGCGACGCACGGGGCTGCGAATGCCAACTCACACGGAGGTGAACGCTAGATGGCAGCACGCGATAGCTTCAAAACTCCAGGCGAACTGAATGGATTGCGGAGTCTCGCACTAGGTGTGGGTGGTATTGGCACGCTGGTTTGGGCGGTTGGGCTGTACCTCGATCCAGAGCAGGCACTACGCTCCTGGCTTCTTGGTTTTATTTTCTGGGGCGGCATCGGGATCGGTGCTATCGGCCTCATCATGCTTCAGTATTTGACGGGCGGAGCGTGGGGTGTCGTGCTCCGAAGGACCTTCGAGGCGGCGTCGCGGACCCTGCCGGTTATCGTTCTTCTCTTTGTGCCGATCGCTGTCGGCGTTACGCGACTTTACGAGTGGACGCACTTGCCGGCGGATGACCACATAATCCACGCACGCGGGTGGTACATGACAGTCTGGGGATGGACGTTGCGTTCTATTATTTACTTCGCGATCTTCGGGGTCATTGTCTATCTCCTGAACAAGTGGTCGGCGAATCAGGATGCGTCGAAGGATTATGAAGAGTCGGCAGGATGGCTTGGCCGTGCGAGCGCGTTCTCAGGCCCGACTATGGTGATTTTTGCACTTACGGTGACGTTTGCCGCAGTCGATTGGGTCATGACGCTTGAACCGCATTGGTTCTCGACGATCTGGGGCCTCCTATTTGTCGTCGGTTGGTCCTTGAGCTGCATATGCTTTTCGGTGGTGGTGCTCGCTTTCCTTCATGACAAAGTGCCGATGGATCGAGTGCTCGGCAGGCGTCATTTCCACGACTTCGGCAAGCTGATGCTCGCTCTCGTGATGGTCTGGGCTTATTTTAATTTCTCGCAGTATCTGATCATCTACTCTGGAAATATTCCGGAAGAGACTGGCTGGATGATCAAGCGTTCGACCGGTGCATGGGGCTGGATGGCTTGGGCTTTAATCCTTTTCCACTTTGCAGTTCCGTTCCTTATCTTGCTCCAGCAAGGTTTGAAGCGGAGGCCCGTCCGGCTCGCGGCTGTAGCGGTTTTCATTCTCTGCATGAGGCTGGTCGACATGTTCTTTCTCATCGGGCCGAGCCCGAGGATCGATACACACGGCGCAGCACAGGGAGCGTTCATAGTCAGCTGGATGGATTTTGTGGCCCCGATCGCTGTTGGTGGGATCTGGGTGTGGTATTTTCTGGGCGAGCTGATGAAACGACCGCTTGTTCCAGTAATGGATCCGTTCCTCGACAATGCGATCGAGCACGGACACGGACACTGACACTGAGGCATTTTGGATTGCCGATTTTGGATTTTGGATTGCGACCCAAATCCAAAATCTAAAATCCAAAATCCAAAATGGAATATATGGGATCGACCAAACACGAGAAGTCATTTGTTGACTTTGAGCAGCCATACGAACAAAACCTCATCGGGCTGAAGGGGATCTTTTACTTCGGGTTCGGATTATTAGTCCTGATCGTAATCACCTTCGCCCTTATGTGGGCGCTACTGGATGTCTTCGAAGACCAGAAGAAGGTGGAGATGGATGCGGAGCGGAATCCGATGGCGATGAATGAGCGGGACCGGTTGCCGCCAGAACCTCGCATTCAGGGTGCCCCCGGTTTCGGAGTCGAATCTCCAAAGGGCCGAGTCAACTTGGAACTTGGCGCTCCGCAGGCGGAATACTGGGAGTTGCAGAAGCAGTGGAAAGAGGCATGGGAACACGGGCTGAAAGATCCGCACACAGGCGCGGTGACCTCGATGGGTATTAACGAGGCTAAGGAAAAATTCCTGGGCGAACAGGTTAAAGCGAGATCAGGCCCGGAGGCTGATAAAGCGGCCGCCGGATCAAAAATGTATTTCTCGGATTCGAGTTCGGGCCGACGGTCTTCGGAGAAAAGACGATAAGCAGTAAGCAGTAAGCGGTAAGTAGGACTTAGGTAATGGCAATGTGGGGCGGAAAAATTAGGGGATCGAAGATCGTTGTTCTTGTCGTGTTCCTTGCGGCGTGCTCCGCGGTCTATGGCCAGAAGAGTGAACATTACAATTCACCGCTCTATTCTCCAAAGAAATACGATCCTTCTCAGAGCTCGGCGAGCGGGCTTCCCGACGCGCTCAAGACTATCGGTATAGAGCAAAAGCTTGGTGAGCAACTGCCGTTCGATACGGAAGTCACGGCGGAAGACGGCCGAACGATAAAGCTCGGCAGTCTTTTTGAAACCGGTCGGCCTGTCGTACTCGCCTTCGTCTATTACGAATGCCCAATGCTCTGCAACGAAGTATTGAACGGCTTGACCGGCTCTCTGAAAGGCATCTCGCTTGATGCGGGCAAGGATTTTGACGTTGTCGCCATAAGCTTCGACGCTCGTGAAAACGAAAAGCCAGGGCTCGCGAGCAATAAGAAGGCTGCGTACGTTGAGCGCTACGGCCGCCCGGGTTCGGAAAAAGGCTGGCATTTTCTCACGGCGTCCCAGGCGTCCATCGATGCAGTTACAAAAGCAGCCGGTTTTAGCTACCGCTGGGACGACAAAAGTAATCAGTTCGCACATGCGGGTGGAGTGATGGTCGTGACTCCGCAAGGGAAAATGTCGCGGTACTTTTACGGGATCGATTATTCCCCCCGCGACCTGAAGCTAGGAATGACCGAGTCGGCGAACAACAAGGTAGGGAGCGCGACGGATCAATTGCTTCTGTACTGCTTCCACTATGATCCGGCGACCGGGAAATATGGCCTTGCGATCCTGAGTTTGATCCGCCTTGGTGCGGTGTTGACGCTCCTTGGCATGGGGGCGATGGGTTTTGTGTTCTGGCGGCGAAGCAAGAAAGTTACTAGTGACGAGTGACTAGTGACGATTGACGACTAGCGGATCCAGATGGTCCCTCGTCACTTGTCACTGACCACTAAGAGAATATGCAAACGAATTCGTGGATTCCGTTATTTCCAGATCAGGCGTCAACCTTCGCGTGGCAGGTCGATCTTCTATATTTCTATCTGATCGTCGTGAGCATCGCGTTCTCGATACCGGTCGTCGCCGCGATCTTCTTTTTCGCAGTTAAGTATCGCGAGAGAGAAAAGTATGCAACGCCGGATGAAATGCACGGATCGATCATGCTTGAGACGGTCTGGTCCATCATTCCGTTCGTAGTATCGATGACGATCTTTCTGGCCGGGGCCTACGTTTTCTACAATCAATTCCGGATCCCGGACGACCCGGCCCTGGAAGTTTATGTAGTCGGCAAGCAGTGGATGTGGAAGTTGCAGCACAGTACCGGACAGCGGGAAATTAATGAACTGCACGTTCCGATGGGGCGAAAGGTAAAGCTCACGATGACGACCGAGGATGTCCTTCACGATTTCTCTGTTCCGGCTTTTCGGACAAAGACGGACGTCGTTCCCGGACGCTACACATATCTCTGGTTCGAAGCGACAAAGCCCGGGAAGTACCACCTTTTCTGTGCGGAATACTGCGGGTTGAATCACTCTGGAATGGGCGGTTACGTTTACGTGATGGAACAGCGCGATTTCGACAACTGGTTGAGCGGAAGCGTATCCGGCCAGACGCCCGTCGAACAGGGTCGCGATCTGTTCGAGAACAAGCTTGGATGTGCATCGTGTCACGCAGGCGGACCGGCTCAACGCGGTGCCAAGCTCGAGGGTATTTTCGGTAAGGATGTGAAGCTCGTTGGCGGTTCCACCGTCCAGGTAACAGACGGATATATTCGCGAGTCGATATTGAACCCGAGCGGGCAGGTCGTTGAAGGTTATCAGCCGATAATGCCGACGTTTAAAGGACAGGTGACGGAAGAGCAGCTTGTGTCGCTTGTCGCGTACATTAAATCGCTTAGCGGCGTTACCGGTACGACAGGTTCCTCGGGAACGGCTCCGATGGTGCAACCGGCAAGCAACTCGACCGCTAACTCGACCGCTAACTCGACCGGTGCACCGCGAGCGGACCGCGGCAATGCGAACACTCCGGGAAGTAACCCGAACGCTCCGGCGGCAAATAGTAATAGATAGGTAGCAATAGGTTATGCAAACGCAAGATGCGATAAATCCGGGAATCCCCGCGTCGCCAAAGATGAATTACTTGACCAATGGCTTCACGATCAAGTCGTGGCTTTTGACCAAGGACCATAAGCGGATCGCGATCATGTACTTGATCACGGTCTCTATGTTCTTCTTCGCGGGCGGTCTGTATGCGTCGGCGATTCGTCTTGAGCTGCTCACGCCGGAGAGCGATCTGCTGCAGTCCGGGACGTACAACAAGGTCTTTACTCAGCACGGCATCTTGATGATCTTCTTCTTCTTGATCCCGTCGATCCCGGCCATCCTGGGTAACTTCCTGTTGCCGATCATGATCGGAGCAAAGGATCTTGCTCTGCCGCGTGTAAATCTGCTGAGCCTTTATATTTACTGGCTCGGCGGAGGATTGACGGTTTGGGCGCTTCTTCAAGGTGGCATCGATACCGGTTGGACCTTTTACACGCCTTACAGCACGCAGTTCTCGAACACGTACGTGATGGCGGTCGGTCTTGGGATCTTCATCAATGGGTTCTCATCGATCCTGACGGGTCTCAACTTTATAGTTACGGTCCACACAATGCGTGCACCGGGCATGACCTGGTTCCGTCTGCCGCTTTTCGTGTGGGCACAGTATGCGACGAGTCTTGTGATGATCCTCGGAACGCCGGTCATCGCGATCACGGTCCTCATGCTTGCGATCGAACGATTCGCACGCGTCGGGATATTCGATCCGTCTATCGGCGGCGACCCCATCCTGTTCCAGCATTTGTTTTGGTTCTACTCACATCCCGCCGTCTACATTATGATCCTGCCCGGGATGGGTGTGGTCAGCGAATTGATCTCAAACTTTTCACGAAAGAAAATCTTCGGGTATGAGTTCATCGCATTCTCGTCGATCGCGATCGCGGTCTTCGGCTTCCTGGTATGGGGACACCACATGTTCGTCAGCGGTCAGTCGATCTATGCCGGCATGGTGTTCTCGTTTCTGACGATGGTCGTTGCTGTACCGTCAGCGATCAAGGTGTTCAACTGGAGTGCCACGCTCTACAAGGGTTCGGTCTCGTACGACACCCCAATGCTTTACGCGATCGGGTTCATCGGACTCTTCCTTATCGGCGGACTTACCGGCCTGTTCCTTGGCTCGATCGGTCTGACGGTCCACCTCACCGATACATATTTTGTCGTCGCCCACTTTCATTACGTAATGGTTGGCGGACAGGTGATCGCGTATCTCGGTGGGATCCATTACTGGTGGCCGAAGATGACCGGCAAGATGTATTCGGAATTCTGGGGCAAGATCTCGGCGATGCTTGTCTTTATCGGGTTCAATCTGACGTTCTTTCCGCAATTTATTCTTGGTTACCAGGGAATGCCGCGGCGATACGCATCGTATCCAGAGGAATGGCAGGTCCTGAATATTTTCTCGACAGCGGGCGCATCGGTGCTTGGGGTCGGTCTGATAATGCCAGTCATCTATCTCGGACATTCGCTGCTATACGGTAAAGCCGCGGGCGATAATCCATGGATGCTTCCTGGCCTCGAGTGGCGAACAACATCGCCGCCGCCGACGGAAAACTTTGAAAAGACGCCGATCGTCACGTGGGAAGCGTATGAGTTCGGCGAAGAAAGCGGACTCGATCTGGATGAAGCTCGACGGAGGGATCTACCGGCAACGGTTAGTTAGATTTGCGATTGTCGATCGTCGATTTGCGATCGCGTTGCAGTGATCGCGGCGAATAAACGACAATTTCGTTCGACGGCGAGATCGCAAATCGAAAATCGAAAATCGAAAATAGAAAGATGGCAAATCACGCAGACACATTGGAACATTACCATCCGCCCGGTCTTCAACATCAGTTCGAAGACATGAAGCAGCAGGAAGAAAGCGTCGCGATCGGGATGTGGATGTTCCTCGTCCAGGAGATCATGTTCTTCGGCGGATTGTTCACCGTGTATCTAGTCTTCCGCTCGAAGTTTCCCATGGCCTTCGCCGCAGGGAGTAATCATCTCGATGCGTTCTGGGGTGGTCTTAATACACTGGTCCTGATCGTGAGCAGCTTGACGATGGCCCTCACCGTCTTTTACGCCCAGAAAGGCAACCGGAACATGCAGGTGATCCTGATCTTGTTAACGATGCTTTTCGGGACGGTATTTCTTGGTGTAAAGGTTGTCGAGTATACGGACAAGTACAATCACGGTCTTGTTCCCGTCACCGGTTGGAACAAGAAGATAAAGGCTGGCGATCATTCAAAGAAGGAGCCGTTCGCTCTACCGTTTGAGACACGAGCTTTCGCCTCCGAAGCGGCCGCCGCAGAAGAGCACAAGCTCAATCCGCGTGGCGAGTTCCAGATCGCAGCAAAGGATATGGACCTGCCAAAGATGGCCGAGGAAGGTGGGTACCTTACTGCGGCTGAGAGAGTCGGTTATTACTCGAATGGGCAGCTTGATCCAGCCAAGTTCCGTGATAAGGTACTCATCTTTTTTTGGATCTACTTTGTGATGACCGGTCTCCATGCGTTGCACATGATCATCGGTCTCGGATTGATGACCTGGCTCGCGTGGAAAGCGTGGACGAGAACGTTCAGCCATGACTATTATGCTCCGGTTGAAATGTCGGGTTTGTACTGGCACTTTGTCGACATCGTCTGGATATTCCTGTTTCCTCTGCTTTACCTGCTAGGAAGACACTTTATGCATTAGGTATCGTTTGGAATCCCGCCTCAGGGCGGCGCCGGCAAAGCCGGGAGTCAGAACGCATTGGAGAAATAAAATGTCGGACAAACATATCGAAACAGGCGAAGGGCACATCGGATTGCCGGGATATTTCGGGGTATTCGCCGTGCTGGTCGTCGGTACGATCCTGACGTACTTTGTGGCGACCATCGATCTCGATTTCATCTTTCCGGGTGCAAATACGCTGGTCGCGTTATTGATCGCATTTACAAAGATGACCTGCGTAATGCTCTTCTTTATGCACGTCTACTGGAGCCCCAAACTGATCTGGCTTTCCGCTATTGCGAGCTTTTTCTGGCTGGCGATAATGTTCGCTTACACAATGCAGGACTACCTCACTCGTGGTACGGGCGTATTCGGCAGTTAACAGGGAATCGAAACATCGAAGACGCGGAAACGTTGGCAAATGCCGCTCGTTTTCGCGTCTTTTCTTGAGTTAGGATTATGCCTTTTGGCGTGGTATTATCATCGACTTGATACGCTCTGCACCCGGATTTCATTATTATTAAAGTACAACAGGGTCATTTCGCTGGGCATCGAAAACTGAACATGTTTACCAAAAACAGCAGTTTGCATTTATTTTATTTCATACTATTCGCCGCCATATTTCTGTCGGGTTGTAATGTCGTGAAAACGGCAAACAAAACCCCAACGCTTCTAAAGACGGAGGACGCAACCCATGTGCAGTTGATGTCTGAAGTGGCCCGATTTGCACGCGTTGGTTCGATGCGGGCAAAGATGGATCTTAAGTTTGAAGACAACTCTTTTGCTCAGTTTGGGAGTAAAGAGGTCTATCGGTCTGCCGATGGAGAGGTAGTAGTACAGCGCCCCGCAAACATTCTGCTGAAGGTTCAAGTGCCGGTTATAAAATCGGACGTTGCCCAGATGACGTCTGATGGAGAAAAGTTTCGCGTCGCGATCCTGCAGGACGGCGGCAGCGGAAAGTACAAGAAATTCGTGATCGGCTCGAACAATGCCGATTACTCGAAGCTGCAGAAGACGCTTGATGAATCGAACGCTAATGGAGCGAGCACGCAGAACGTAAATGCCTTTGCTAATCTGCGTCCGCAGCATTTCACGGACGCGATGCTCGTTCGCCCGACAGACGACCAACATCTCTATACGCAGAGCACGATCTTTCAGATCGAAGAGGATGAATCACAACCAAAAAAGTCGCCGCTGAGACGCGTCACCCGCGGCTATTATTTGCTTGATGAGTTTGCAAAAGGAGTCGACGGGAGCCTGGTCATCGCCCGTCGTTTCTGGTTTGATCGCGTAGGCGGGATCAGGCTCGCCCGCCAGCAGTTATTCGATCTCAATGGGGAGATCGAATCAGACATTGTGTACGGAGCCGAGGGCAGCCTTACCAATACCGGCGAGTATACGCAGCTACCGCTGCGAATTACCGTAACGCGGCCACAGGAGAAGTATTCGATGACGCTTACGTATCAAACGCCGGGCGATGTCACGATCGGCAAGACCTATCCGGCAGCCGCGTTTGTACTACAAAACACCTGGGAGCTTGAAGAGGTCGATCTGGACAAAAAGCTCCAGGAAGCGACTGCGGCCCGCCCGGTCGGCACAAATAACAACACAGCGACCACTAGGTTTCAGTAGTGAAAACGGTTCTACGCACTGAGAATTTAACCAAGTCCTATCAGATCGGAAAGCTCGACGTTCCGGCGCTGCGAGGGATCTCGCTCGATATTACCGAGGGAGAATTCGTGGCCATCATGGGGCCTTCGGGCTGCGGAAAATCGACACTCCTTCATCTGCTCGGCGGCCTCCTATCACCGACCACAGGTACGATCATCATCGATGGCGAAGACCTCTCGAAGGTTTCGGACGCGCAGCGTACGGATATTCGTCGCCGGAAGATAGGTTTTGTTTTCCAGAGATTCAATCTGTTTCCAACACTCACGGCCGAAGGTAATTTAAAGCTCGCGGAAAAGATACACTCCGGCAATGGCAGGGGAAGCTCGGACAACCGGCGAGAAGTGCTGCGGCTTCTTCGGCTTGAAGATAAAATGCATCACAAGCCGCTCGAGCTCTCGGGTGGCGAGCAACAGCGCGTAGCTCTCGCGCGGGCTGTCGTCAACAGTCCGGCCATCATATTGGCGGATGAGCCGACCGGCAATCTGGATACTGAGAATTCACAGATCGTGCTCGATATGTTCCGCGAGCTGAACAGCAAATACAAACAAACCGTTATCATGATCACGCATAACCCGGAGGCGGCCGCAGTTTGTTCGCGGATCATCCGGATGCGTGACGGACTTATCGTCGATTAGAAATGGAGCTTTTCAAAAGATTCATTTTGTGGAGTTATAGCCGCGAAACCTCGGTCTACATCGTATTCTGCCTCCTGATAATCGCTTTTATTTTCTTGACGCCAAAGGCCTGGTTCAATAGCGAGGATTCACTTGCAACGCAAAGGTCGCGTCTCATCGTCAAACAAAGTGACTTCTCTCCCGATAAACCGACACTTGAACGTCGTGTTCGCGAACTCTCCGGGAATCCCAAAGTTGAGATAATCGAATGGCGGGAACTCCGTATGGCCGGCGGTGAGACGGTTTACGAGATTGATATTCGGTAGATTTAGGATATATATTAGGGCTCGACGTTAGAGACTTTGACCAGGACTCTAACTTTTTTATTAAGGAGCGAAAGTTTTTATGAATAGATTTTTAAGATTCTTACTCCCGGTTATCGCGATCGCGTTTCTCTTTAGCGCTTCGCCGACGGAGGTTTCCGCCCAGGACATCCTGAGAAAGATCCTCAAGCGGATGGACGATAATAACAAGTCGCTCACCAGCTTGAAGAGCAATATCAAAATGAGCAAATTTAACCATCAGCTCAACGAGAACGATCTGAGCGAGGGCGACGTCAGCTATCTTCCGGGCCGTTCTGAGAAGCAGATGTTTGTTCGGATCGACTGGGCAAAACCCGTCGTGGAACATCTTGCGATCGCAAATGGACAGTACGTTTTGTATCGACCGCGTACCAAGCAGGCTATCGTCGGAAAAGTAGACAGTGTTAAGGGTAATTCGAAATCCGGCGGAGCACTCGCGTTTATGAGCATGTCGAAAGACCAGCTCAGCGCGAACTACGACGTAAAGTATGCGGGCGAGGAAACGGTGAGCAGCGGTGTCAATACCTTTCACCTGATCCTTACTCCGAAAAAAGCGACAACCTATAAATCGGCGGATCTTTGGGTGGACGCGAACGGCATGCCTGTTCAGACGAAGATCGTCGAAAAGAACAACGACACGTCGACCATCTTGCTTTCGAACATACAAAGAAATGCCACCGTGAAGACCAGTGTCTTTAAAATATCGCCGCCGAAAGATGTCAAGATCGTGCAGGGCTAGTGAGATTGATTCGAATCAGTAAAAGGCTCCGACACGATTAGTGGTCGGAGCTTTTTACTTGAGTTTGAAAACACCCGGTTCACCTCCTATAATTACAAATTCGATTCGCGGTCCGATTAGATCAATGCCAAAGGCAAGCAGTTTCAGCAGGTTCACGCGCGGAGTTCGACACACAGTCCGAGCGTTCGCGCCGACGAAGCACCCCGTTCTAGTGCACATCGTGCCGATGCGGCGGTGTAACCTGTCCTGTACATACTGCAACGAATACGACAAGACGAGCGACCCGGTGCCGATCGACGAAATGTTGAAACGCATCGACAAGCTGGCAGAATTTGGCACCTCAGTTGTTACGATCTCAGGCGGCGAACCGATGATGCACCCTGAGATATTTGAGATCATCGCTCGCATCCGTCATCACGGAATGATCGCAGGGCTTATCTCGAACGGCTACTATTTCCAACCGGAAAAGGTCAAAAAACTCAACGAAGCCGGACTCGACTATTTACAGATCTCGATCGACAATGTCACGCCCGACGACGTTTCGAAAAAGAGCCTCAAGGTGCTCGATTCGAAGCTTGTGAATCTGCGTGATCACGCGAAATTTAAGGTGAACATCAACTCAGTTGTCGGCGGCGGTGTCGCAAATCCGGACGAAGCTCTGACGATCGCTAATCGAGCTCTTGAACTCGGATTCTCATCAACCGTTGGTGTGATACACGATGGCGATGGACTCAATAAAGGATTGACGGTCCGCGAGCAAGAGGTTTACAAAGAGATCAAGAGCAAAGGTGCACGAAGCTACGCACGTTGGAATTGGTTCCAAGACGATCTTGTCGAAGGCAAGGAACACGTCTGGCGTTGCCGTGCCGGTTCGAGGTATTTGTACGTTGACGAAGGCGGGATCGTCAGTTGGTGTTCGCAGCAACGCGGAACGCCCGGCATATCGCTGCACGACTATACACACGGCGACCTGAGCCGCGAATACCACACTGAGAAATGGTGTGCCCCGACTTGTACGATCCAATGCGTTCATCAAACAGCACTGCTTGATTCATGGCGTGACCCCCAAGTATCTCTTGCCGATTACAACAAGCGTAATGGCAAAGGATTGAAGAAAGAGACTGTGGCGCAGGTACTAGGGTCGAAATAAATTTTGAACCAGACTCAATTAGTAGTTATGAGCAAGTGTTACGTATGGGCAACGTTAATTTATTCATCCCGGTAATCCTCGGTACTAATCGTAAAGACCGTCAGAGTGAGCATGTTGCAAACTGGGTTTGCGGCAAGGTGCGGGAGCGCGACGGCGTCGAAACACAGCTTTTTGATGTGCGCGA
>JBKJOR010000103.1:0-4516 GCA_046595575.1 Pyrinomonadaceae bacterium
GCGACGTGTTTATCAAACACCTCTACTTCCTTGATGTCCTGCTCTCGTTCCCTGAAACCGTCAGTCGCAATAGTCGTCGGAGCTACGATCGTGAGTGACGGTTTCCGGGAGCGCGAGCAGGACATTAAGGAAGTAGAGGTGTTTGATAAACACGTCGCTACGATCATCAAAGCCGATGGCATCGAGGAACGCTGGTTACTAGCGGAATACTTTTCCTTCGTAGCACCACCGGGCGAACTACGGTCCTCGTGGGCGTCTTATAAGGATTCTCTATTACCACGCCTCGAAGAGTATCGGACTGACAAAGCCGAGAAAGAGCGGCTCGCAAAGATCGAGCAGCCGAGCAGTGAACAGAAAGAGAAACTTTCGCAGTTGCAGGTCAAAACCGCACCGCAGGAAAGACCGCTAATCTCGCAAATGGCCCAGGTCGCCCTACCCTCCCAGGAATGGGCAATAATTGCGGGGGCCGACGCGACGCTGGAGGCGGCTCGCGACGAACTCGGCAAAGCACGAACGATCAGCCCGGCATCGCGGATCTACAAGAAAGGTACGTTGTTCCAGACGGTGATCCCGGGCTTCTCGCGTCGAGAGGATGCCGTTAATCGGCTTGGTGAAGTGAAGAAAGCGGTAAACGCGGACGCGTATATCAACTCGCTGAATAGTTGGTGCGCAAGCTTTAATGATCGCGGAGAATTTATCGAATGTAATTAGAAAAACGACCGATGAAAAAAGGAGCGTAAACAATATGTCTTGGAGAGTTGCGAAGAGTCTGCTTCAGTTGAGGATTCAGATTAACGAGGCGTTTCCGGCTCGTGACAAATCGAGCGACGGAACCATCGGTGATCGGGCGCACGAGCGGAACAGGTCTGATCACAATCCAAACACGGCCGGGGTTGTAACGGCGATGGATATCGACCGTGATTTCAGCGACGGGCACGACGGCCGCGAGCTCGTGTCCGCTCTTTGCGCGAGCAAAGATCCGCGCGTCAAGTACATCATATTCGAGCGACAGATAACGGTCCCGGGTGATATCACCCGGTGGAAACCGTATCACGGCAAGAATGCTCATAATCACCACATCCATATCTCCGTGTCGGGCACCGCGAAACTTTACGACGATGCATCGGCTTGGAAGCTGGATTTCAAAACTAAGGCTCCGATGGCTCCCAAGACACCGGAGCCCCGGATCTACAAGCGAGGATCGCGCGGGGATGGAGTTCGATCTCTGCAAAATGTGCTTATCGAACGCGGCTATATACCCAAAGGCAAAGCCGACGGAGTCTTCGGACCGAAGACGGAGATCGCCGTCAAACAATTTCAGTCGGCGCATCGTCTGCTACCGGACGGTATCGCCGGTACTGTGACCCTCAAAGTAATGGGGCTTTGATAGGGTTCGACCGGCCTAGGAGTGCCAAAGATCGGCTCGATAGACACGAGCGATCTCTCTTTTGAAATATATGAGCGACGATGCAAAACCGGAACTGCGTTCTCTGAATCTTGCGCAGATCTTGTGCGACGAACTGAACCAGATTATCCTGGCGCGGCCAGTTGAGAATGACAAAAAAGACGAGCCCTCGTACCAAAAGCTGAGGTCCGAGAATCTTGAAGAGGTCTTCGAGCACCTTCACAAATACGAGCTCGCCGCTCTTTGCATTTCCGGCGGCGGCATCCGGAGCGCGACGTTCGGACTCGGCGTTGTACAGGCGCTTGCCGATCGAAAACTGCTCGACGGTTTCGACTATCTATCGACTGTTTCGGGCGGCGGTTATCTCGGATCGTGGCTGTCTGCGTGGATATTTCGCGAGCGGCTTCGCAAAGGTTTACATGCCGAGAATCCGGACGCTGACTTTAAGAAGCTCAGCGACGACCTCCGGGGAATAAACCTTGCGGAAGATTCGACCGTCCTCGCCGGTCTAAAGGATTTTGACGTCGACAAGGTGGATGCGAATGCGGGCATCGAAGAAGTGCAGCGCCGCCTCAACTGCGTCCCGCCAAATGCGCCGGGCGACCCTAATCCTGAGCCAACGCAGCTCCAGCACCTTCGCGATTACAGCAATTACATGAGTCCCCGAGTCGGGTTACTCTCGGCCGACACCTGGACGCTGATCGGCATCTACCTTCGAAACCTGTTTCTGAACCTGACGGTCTTCGTCCCTTTCATAATGGCAGTGCTTTTAGCGCCGAGGTTCTTCTACTCCTTTATTCGTTGGAATGAGATCGAGGGCGATGGGGCCGCAATATTAGTAGTATTGGCTCTCCTACTGGGCGGGTTTGCCCTTTCGTCAGTGCTCAGCAAGCTTCCAAGTAAGAATCAAGGCAAAGACGTCGACCGGAATACAGATTCGTGGAATTTCCTGTTCGCGGTCTTTCCACTCGTATTAATGGCCCTTGCAATGTCGGCGGTTTATATAGGGACTCTGAGCACGGTCGGTAATGCCAGGCCCAAGGCCGGATCCGAAGAAGCACGGTTCGTATTAGACAGAGTATTGAAGCTCGACGACCTTCCGGGATTCGTGACAAGCGCATTGCTGGTGTGTGCTATTGGCTACGCGCTGTTTGCGGTCCGTCGTAAGGTGAGAGGTCTCTTTCTCGATTGGAGAACGCTCGGCGCTACGGTCGCTGCAGCGGCGCTCTGGGGAGCTTTGCTCTGGTTTCTCACGCCGCAAATCTTTGACCCTGATCTTTTGAAGACCGCTTTGGATACCGGATCTCCGTCATTTGCGATGCTGACTTATGCGTGTCTATCGGTTCCCGTTTTTCTCCTGATCTTCCTCATCGCGGCAGCGGTTTTCATTGGACTGTCGAGCGGCAAGGTCACTGACGAAGATCGCGAATGGCTCGCGCGGTACGGAGCTTGGGTACTGATCGTTTGCGTTGTTTGGATAGTGCTCAACGCTCTCGTGCTGTATGGTCCGATCGGGATCGAACGCCTTGTCGGGATGGCTTGGACCGGCACAATTTGGGAAGGTCTGTACTCGTTCGGCGTGGCCGCTCTTGGCATTATTTCCGGCGCCGTCTCTCTGATCGGTGGATTCTCCTCGAAAACGGAAGCTGTTCCGGGAACCGCGCAGCCAAAGGGTCGCTCGTATCTTTCGATGGCGCCCAAGATCGCGGCGGTGATATTTCTCGGCTTTATCTTGACGGGGCTCGCTTATCTTACGACACAGATATTTGAAGCACCCGCCTTCCTGCATGACGGACCATTGTCGCTCTACTTCGGCAAAGAAGCTCAGGATCACGTAACGATACTTGCCGAATCAAACATTCTTTTTCTTGCACTTTGGTTGGGCGGTCTGTCCGCCTTCGGCCTGTTCATGGCGTTCTTTGTCAACGTGAATAAATTTTCGCTGCACGGAGCATATCGCGACCGCCTAGTGCGTGCTTACCTCGGGGCGTCGAACAAGTACCGAAAGACAAACACGTTCACTGGTTTCGACGACGCCGATAACTTCCAGCTTCACCGGCTCAAAAAACAGAGACCGTTCCATGTCATTAACGCGACGCTCAATCTTGTTGGGGGCACCAATCTCGCGTGGCAGAACCGGAAGGCGGCAAGCTTTACTATGTCGCCTCTTCATTCCGGAAGCTGGTGTCTTGGGTACAGGCATACGAACGAATATTGCCGGAACAAGAATCTCGGTGATTGCGCTAATTTGACGCGCTGTAACCGGCTTGAGAAAGATTGCGTCAAAGACGAGGCGGGAAAACTCGTATGTCAGCTTCCCGGAAAATCGCTCAGGCTGGGTACCGCTATGGCTATCTCGGGTGCCGCGGCAAATCCGAACATGGGATATTACTCATCCTCGGTCGTGACGTTCCTGATGTCGTTATTCAACATCCGGCTGGGCTGGTGGCTGGGCAACACTGGCGACGTCGGATCTAAAAAAGATTGGTTCGGCTTAGGTTCAAATTACTTCTTCGAAAAATCCAGTCCCTCGGTCGCCGTCCTACCGCTTCTGAACGAAACACTCGGCCGAACCGACAAATACAAGAAATTCCTCAACGTTACGGACGGCGGTCATTTCGAGAACCTTGCCCTTTACGAAATGGTGCTGCGGCGATGTCGATTCATTGTCCTGAGCGACGGCGCGGCCGATGAGGATTTCAAGTACGGAGAGATCGCGAACGCGATCCAAAAATGCAAGGTCGATCTCGGCGTCGACATCGCATTCTCGAAGGAGATTACGATCCGGTCGCGCCGCAGCAAGATAGAATCAGGCGTCGAACGCACCCGCTTTTCCATCGGATACATTACGTACCCGGAACAGAGCGTAGCTACAGGCTATCTGCTCTACATTCGCCCGACGTTCTACGAAGATGAGGAACCGATGGATGTGAGGTTCTATGCCAATGCAAATACGAAATTCCCTCACCAGTCGACGGGCGATCAAATGTATGACGAGAAACAGTTCGAAGCCTACCGCCGACTCGGGTATTTCACGATGATGAACGTAGTAGGGCAAAGCAGGCCGGCCGATCTCGAAGGGCTCTTCGCATCGTTAACGCCTGAACGGTA
>JBKJOR010000125.1:0-8019 GCA_046595575.1 Pyrinomonadaceae bacterium
ATGGCATCGACGCTCCGCTCTACAATTGGAATGACTACAGCGGCGATCCCGACCAGTACCGCGGAAAAGTTTTGATGATCATGGTCAACGATCCGCCGGCGACAGACGCGGAGCCAAGTCTTTTTGGCAGCAAGGCGCTTACTTACTACGGACGCTGGACGTACAAGTACGAAGAAGCAGCGCGACGCGGGGCCGCGGGTGTCATCCTGATCCATACAGACGAGTCTGCCGGCTATGGGTGGAACGTGATCCGCTCGTCGAACGGGAACTGGCGGTACGAGATCGCTCGCACGGAAAACGATAAGACCCCATTTCTCAAGATCAAATCGTGGGTGTCGAGCGAGTCGGCGACGAAGATCCTGAAGAGTGCAAAGCTGGATCTCAGCGATCTTCAAGCAAAAGCACGTACCCGCGGGTTCAAGCCGGTGAGCACGGGTCTCAAGGTCAAGCTGAATTTGAAAAGCGAGATGCAGACGTTCGATTCGCCGAATGTCGTCGGAGTGGTACGAGGCCGCGACAAAAAGTTGAAAAGTGAGTATGTGGTCTACACGGCTCACTGGGATCACCTCGGTATCGGCGAACCGGATGCAACCGGCGACAAGATCTATAACGGCGCCTACGACAACGCATCCGGCGTCGCGGCGGTCATCGGCATCGCCGAAGCGTTCGCGAAGATGCCAAAGAAGGAACGGCCCAAACGTTCCGTATTTTTCCTATTCCCGACCGCCGAAGAGCAGGGATTGCTCGGAGCGGAATACTACTCGATGAATCCACTCGTTCCTCTCGCAAAAACTGCGGCGAACGTGAACATCGACGGCGTGAATTTCTTCGGCGTTACGAAAGACTTTTCCGCACTCGGTGCCGAGCGCTCGTCAATGGACGCGGTGATCAACGAGGCCGCCCGCGAGCGTAACCTTACCGTCGAAGGCGACACGCGACCCGAACAGGGATTCTTTTTCCGGTCGGATCACTTTCCTTTCGCACGTGTTGGCGTGCCCGCCCTCTCGCTTCGCCACGGCGATGATTTCGTGACGCCTCTAACTGGCGATGCCGAGACATTCTTCAAGGGATACACTGCGAAGTATTACCATCAGGCGTCCGATGAATATAAGCCCTGGTGGGACACGACGGCGATGATCCAGGAAGCGGAACTCGGGCTAGCGATCGGGATGAAGCTTGCGAACCTTACGCCGATGCCGCGTTACAAGGATTCGGATGAGTTCTCGGCGGCGGATAAAAAGCGATTCAAATAGAAAGTTCCGGCAGTTCATATAAAGTGTAGCGTGTGGCGAAAACGTCGCTAACACGCTACACTTTATGCTTTTCGATGCAGACGTTCTACATAACAACCCCGATCTATTACGCCAACAGCTTGCCCCATCTTGGGCACCTTTATACGACGATCGTTGCCGATGTGCTGCATCGCTACAAGAAGCAGCGCGGCTTCGACGTATATTTTCTGACCGGGACCGACGAGCATGGAATAAACATTCAGCGAGCGGCCGAACGGGGGGGCCGCACGCCTCAGGCACAGGCAGACTTCATATCGGGCGAGCTGAAGCGGATGTTCGCCGATTTCGGACTCGGACCCGAAAGCGGCGGGTATGACGTTTTCATGCGCACCACCGAGCCGTTTCATTACGAAGGCGTGCAGCATCTCTGGCGCGAGATCGCGAAGAACAAAACCCCGAAGGGAAACGACAACATCTACAAGGGATTTTACGAGGGCTGGTTTTGCGCTCCGTGCGCTGCGTATAAGAGCGAAGAAGAGTATGCCATTCCGGAAGGTTCCGAGATACCGAACTGCCTCATCCACGAACGGCCCCTTGATCGGGTGGCGGAAGAAAGTTACTTTTTCCGACTTTCCGATTACGGCGATGCGCTACTAAAAATAATCGAGGACGACCCGCAGCGGATCCGGCCTGAAGCTCGCCGTAACGAGGTCATCGCCTTCATAAAGCGCGGATTGCAGGATCTCTCGGTGAGCCGCCTCAAGACATCCGTCTCGTGGGGCGTTCCCGTTCCGGACGACGAGGCCCACGTGATGTACGTCTGGCTCGACGCTCTATCGAACTACATTACGGCGATCGGATATGGTGCGGGCGAGGCTTTTCAGTCGAGCGGGGATCAACAGGCCGGTTTTGAAAAGTATTGGCCGGCGGTTCATATCGTCGGAAAGGACATCCTGCGCTTTCACACGATCTATTGGTGGTCGTTTCTCTGGGCAGCTGGAATCGAATTGCCGCAGACCGTTTATGCTCATGGCATGTGGCTCGACGCCGATGGTCGGAAAATGGGCAAGACGCTCGGAAATGTGATCGAAGTTGATGTGTTGCGTGAGCATTTCCAGGTCGACGCGATTCGATATTTCGCCCTTCGGGACATGGTGTTCGGCCAGGACGGGAAGTTCGGGTATGAAAATCTGATCGACCGGGTGAATGCCGATCTTGCAAGCGGTCTTGGTAATCTAGCGGCTCGGACGTTGTCCATGATAACCAAGTATCGCGAGAACAAGATCCCCGGTGGAAAGATCACCGAAGAGAATTACCTTCATGCCCGGCGAGCCGGTCATGATCCGGATGGCGGTGAGATAGTGTCCGTGCTGGAACATGCTCGCGATGAATTTATTCGACGGTTTGATAATTTTGAATTCAGCCACGCGCTCGAAACGCTTTGGGCGGTGATCGCACGCGTCGATAAGATGATCTCGGATACAAAGCCGTGGGTTCTGGCGAAAGACGACAAGCAGGCCGAGACGTTGAACGCCGTTCTCTATCGCTCGGCTGAGACGCTTAGATGGCTAAGCGTCATGTTGTATTCGGTTATGCCCGAATCGGCAGAGAACGTCTACCGGCAACTCGGTCTGCGCGGCGAGCTTGTGAAGTTGGATCCCTCAGACCTCAAATGGGGAGAGCTTGCCGAAGGCACTATGATCGGCGAAGCCGTATCGGTCTTTCCGCGAATTGAGAAGGCTAAGGTTATGAGTCAGATAAAAGAGAAGTCGGAAGTCAGAAGTCAGAAGTCAGAAGCCGCGGTCGTCCAGGATCAGCAAGCTAGTCCGCAGCCTGCCGACCACGAGCTACGAACAACGAACGACGAACAGCAGTTCATTACTATCGACGATTTTTTAAAGGTCGAGTTGCGTGTCGGTGAGGTGAAGGTCGCGGAGCGCATACCGAACGCGGATAAGCTTTTACGATTCGAGATCGATCTTGGAGAAGAGAAGCCGCGTCAGATACTTGCCGGGCTGGCTGAGTACTACGATCCGGAGAAACTTATCGGCCGCAAGGTCGTTGTAGTAGCGAATCTGAAACCGCGGAAGATGCGTGGGCTCGAGTCACAGGGAATGATCTGCGCCGCATCGCTGACAGAGGAAGATTCGCCGTCGATCGCGACATTTCTTGAGGACGTGAAGATTGGGGCGAGATTGAAGTAAGGGCTGGTGTAACGTTGATTTCATCTTCTGGTTGAGGGTCTGATCGGTAAGAATGTTTTTTGAATGGCACGAAGAAAAGTCCGCGTTAAATCTCAAAAAGCACGGCGTTAGCTTTTCGGAGGCTTCAACCGTCTGGCAGGATCTTTTCAATATCGAATTGTTCGATCACGGGCATTCGGCGGGTGAGCATCGTTTCCTCATGATTGGTGAGTCTTCACAACATCGATTCTTGATTATTTCCTTCACCGAACGTGAAAACAAGATTAGAATAATAAGTGCCAGAGAGTTAACGTCAGCGGAACGAAAAGCGTATGAACACGGATACTTTGAATGACGAGCTTGAACCTGAGTACGACTTGTCGGCTTATAAAGTAAGACAAGTCGGCGAAGGACGAAAGCTGATGAATCAGATTCAACTTGATGTTGACGTCGCACGCGTATTTCCAAACTCCGAATCGGTCAACGAAGCTCTTCGATTCTTGATCAGGATCACTGAGCAAAATAAAACTGAAGTACCTACCAGGTGACCCTCATCGATTCTCATTGCCACATCGACGGCGAGGCGTTCGACGAGGATCGCGCCGAAGTTGTACGCCGAGCGAAGGATGCCGGCGTGGTGGCGATGTTGAATATCGGCACCGGCGATCCTCACACGGATGTCTTTGAAAAGGCGGTCGCCGTCGCCGAACGGTACGAGAATGTTTTCGCGAGCGTTGGTGTCCATCCGCATGACGCCAGGCTCTACGACGACGCCGCGGAAAAGCATCTGGTCGATCTCGTCGGGTCGTCGAAAAAAGTCATTGCGTGGGGCGAGATCGGTTTGGATTTTTATTACGATCACAGTCCGCGAGAAGTGCAGAAAGAAGTGTTTCGACGTCAGATTCGTACCGCGCGGCAGCTCGATCTTCCGATAATCATCCACAGTCGTGACGCGGATGACGAGACCGTTTCGATACTTGAAGAAGAATGCTCCGGAATAACTGAAAACGGAAGACTGAAAACTGAAAATGCAGGCTTTCGCGGCGGCATAATGCATTGTTTCGGTGGCACTCCGAAGATGGCCGAAGCTTTGATGGAAATCGGATTTTTGATCTCGTTCGCGGGGAATGTGACATTCAAGAAAGCCGACAATCTTCGGGATGCGGCCCGCGTTGTGCCACTTGAAAAGCTTCTGATCGAAACCGACTGCCCGTTCCTGACGCCGGTCCCTTTCCGCGGGAAGCGAAACGAGCCGGCGTACGTTGAACATACCGCGAGGTTTCTCGCTGAGTTCTACGGCATCGATTTTGAAGTGCTCGCGGAGCAAACGACACGGAACTTCCTGGATTTCTTCAGAATAGAATTAACCGCCGAGACGCAGAGGCGGAGAGAAGCTTAGTTTCGTCTCTCCGCGTCTCGGCGTCTCTGCGGTAACATTATCGTCATGGCAAAAGAAAATTCATTCGATATCGTTTCTAAAACGGATTACGCCGAGGTGACTAATGCGATCAACCAGACCGTGAAGGAAGTGTCGCAGCGGTTCGACTTCAAGGGCAGTAAGGCCACGGTCGATCTTGAGCAGAAGGACTTAATGCTCTCGGCGGAAGACGAGACCAAGCTCCGAAACATGAACGACATCCTCCAGGGTAAGCTCATCAAACGCGGGATATCGCTTAAAGCTCTCGATTATCAAAAGATCGAAGCTGCGGCCGGAGGCACCGTCCGCCAACTCGTGAAGGTTCAGCAGGGAATCCCGATCGAGAAGGCGAAAGAAGTCGTCAGGTTCATCAAAGATGCGAAGTTCAAGGTCCAGGCGTCGATTCAGGGCGAAACAGTGCGCGTTTCGGGTAAGGACCGTGACACGCTCCAGGATGTGATGGCGAAATTGAAGGCGGCGGATTTCGGGATCGACATGCAGTTCGATAATTACCGGAGCAATTAATGCAAACGTTTGCCGCGACACGACAGGACCTGCTGCCGCAGACGGCGGCCCGCAAGATATTCGGTTTGATCAAGTCTGAAATGGGATTGGTCGAGACGGAGTTCGAGCGGCAGGCAACGTCGAACGTTCAGGTCATAAGTTATCTCGGCGACTATCTTCGCGCATCGGGCGGCAAACGCGTCCGTCCCGCATTGTTGATCCTCGCGGCGTACGCGGTGGGCGGGAACGGATCAAGCGAGAGTTCTATCCGTTTGGCGACCGTGATGGAAATGCTTCACACCGCGACTCTCGTTCACGACGATATTATCGACAACGCCGATCTGCGACGCAGCCGAGCGTCGGTCAATGCGAAGTTCGGGAATCAGGCTGCTGTCCTGATGGGCGACTGGCTTTACATGTCGGCTTTCGAGACATCTCTCAAAGAACGCTCACTTGAGATATTAGACATCCTGACGCGTCTTACGCGACAGATGACCGAAGGTGAGTTGATCCAACTCACGATGCTCGGCAATGCGGCCATCACTCGAGACGAGTATTTCGACATCGTCCGACGGAAGACTGCGTATCTGTTTTCGGGCTGCTGCGAGATCGGAGCGATTCTAGGCGGAGCTCGCCACGAACAGCAGATCGCAGCCCGCGATTATGGGATGAACCTCGGCATCGCGTTTCAGTTGGCGGACGACATTCTGGATTTTACGGCCGACGAGGCCTCTCTCGGGAAAGCCGCCGGGGCGGACCTGATCGAGGGAAAGGTTACGCTTCCGCTTATTATTCTCCAGGAGAAGCAGCCGGGCCTGCGCGAGCAGCTCGAAGAAATCATGTTTGACGGGCTCTACGATAGTCCGAGCCGCACGTCGATCTCATCCAAACTTGCTGAATACGGCGTCATGGAGACGGTCGGTGAGACGGCACGCTCATACGCGGAGGCTGCCAGAAAAAACCTTGAAATTTTCGACCAAACCGAGTATCGTTCTGCTCTGGACGAGATTCCGAACTTTGTGATCAAACGAAATCATTGACCTAAGGTTTTGCCTCAGCCGTTCCAGCCAAAGTTACTCAGATGAAAGCCTAACCGCCGTTTTACGATGCTAGACGAAAATCTTATAGCGACACTTGAACAAAGTCTTCGCCAGACACGCAACGCACAGAGCCGTCTGATGGCCCGGCTGCGTGAAGTGGAAGTAGAGTCCGAGCATCTAAGGGAAGAGATCGAGGCGCTCGAGAACAGTGCCGCACAAACCGAATCGGCGATCGACAGTCTGCTTGTTACGATGCGATCTGGAAACAGGACGCTCAACATTGGCAAGACACTTCGAATCGAAGATGACTACGACCGTCGACCCGATCCTCGTCAGCGACCGGCACAACAAAACCCGCCGCATTCGAGTTACAGACCTTTGAGTTCCGTTTCGTACATCAGCCAGTCGCGAGGTGGCGTTCCGTCGCGGACCAACAATATCGAGGCGATCAGCCATCGCTTTTCCGACCGCACAATAACCCAGGCTTGTACCCTGCTTCTGCGCGAGTCCGGCAAGCCGCTCCACGTCAATGAGCTTTATAACCTTCTGGTATCGGGCGGGATGCAGTTCAAGGGAAACAATCCAACTATTTCCGTCGCCGTATCGCTCAACCGCAACCGCCGTTTCCGCAAGGTAGGCCCAGGAACGTTCGACCTCGTTATGCGTGAGGCAGGCCGTGATCAGGCCGCGTCGTAACGGCCGGACGGTGAACTGCGTCACAATCGACTTCTCACCTGTTTCTATAATATAATCAGCAACTTGATACGTACGTCCCTGTCGATGATTTACTCATCCTCGTTTTTATTTCGATATCTGATACTACGGAGTCGCTATTAAATGAAAAAATCGCTGATCGTTGCGGTCCTTGTTATTTTAGCCATAGGTGCGTCCGAATCTACTTTCGCTCAGAAAGTAAAACTGCGTAGCAAGATCACTCCGACTTGCGCGACCACGTCGTCATTAAAGTTTTCGGATATTTACGCCGATGGAAATATTGCAGTTATGGGTAGCTACAACTGCAGGGGTGTGTTTATATTCGATGTCTCCGATCCGGATGCCCCCGTGTTGTCGAGCTGGTATAACCCTGCTCCCAACTCGCAATTTCTTGAAGCGATCGTTATTGGCAATCGTGGATATTTCGGGAGTGGCGGCGGGACGGAAGGCGTACATATCGTCGACCTCAGTAATCCGGCAAGCCCGACCCTGCTCGGAAAGGTAAACGCGACTATCGGCGGCGGGCATAACACGATCCACGAGATGATGGTTTTCGATCACGAAGGTGCGAGGTATCTGCTGGAGAATTCGAATAGTACCGCAACGACGACTTTGAAGATCATTGATGTCACGAACCCTGCTGTTCCAGTTCTGAAGTGGACCTTTAACTCGGGCACCGGCGGCTGGATCCACGCCATGCACATCCGTGGAAACAAGATGTATCTTTCCGGTTTTTCCGGAACTACCCGCGTGGATATTTACAGTTTAACGAACCTCGCTTCGCAGACTCCGACATTGCTCGGAGCGGTGGCGGTCGGTGGCGGCAGCAATCACAGTGCATGGACGGATGAAACCGGGAATTTCCTTTATTCGGCGCGAGAGTTTTCAAACGGAGATCTTCGTGTTTACGACGTGTAGAATGCCGCGGG
>JBKJOR010000145.1:0-6350 GCA_046595575.1 Pyrinomonadaceae bacterium
CCGATCGTAAAGCCGTGTCACATGCCGACAAGATTCTTAAAGGAAAGTAAGAATGCTAATAGGATTTCACTTCAGCGTCGGGCGAGCGCGAAAAGGCCGTGAGGCAACTAACTCTCACGGCCTTTTAATACTTTAACGGACTAACTAGTACCGGCGTACCTTGCGGTAGCGTCGCTTCTTTTTGTTCAGCTTGTAGGTGTAAAGTGCCGAGCCGCCGGCACCGATACCGGCGCCGATCAGAGCACCCTTACCGCCGCCTGCAAGGCCACCAATCAAAGCACCTGCACCCGTACCCGCAGCCACATTAATTCGGTTGCGATGACGTCTGTAGTAGCTGGGCTTTGCCACGCGAACGTAGCGGACTCGCCCGTTGCGAACCACGCGGCGTGTGTAATAGCTCTGTGCCTGAAGTGAAAGACTGTCTGTCGAGGCTGGCGCGGCAAACATGAACAAGCCAGCAATCAAAGTGATAATGACGAAACTAATTATTGATTTTCTCATTCGTATTGGATTCCTCCCAAATGTATTCAAAGTCGGAGAGTTCTAATGGCTAGCATAGCAATCACGATGCCAATCACGCATTCGTACCGCATTAATGCACGGATCAATGGGTCGTTTTTCCTTCGTCATTGCACTACAATGTCGTTTATGTCCAACATGTTCGAGCTCACAACACGCCCCAACACCGCACTATTTTTTTCGCGAAATGATCCCAACGATCCCCGGCTCGGCGAACTGGTTCCGATCGACGAAAAGGATTATGCGTCAACCGATATCGTCATTATCGGCTGTCCGCAGGACGAGGGAGTTCGACGAAACAACGGCCGTCCTGGTGCGGCCGGTGCTCCCGATGCGATCCGTGAACAGTTTTACCGCCTGACACCATTCAACTTTAGGAAGCGTGTGTTCGACATCGGGAACGTGGTGGTCGGCTCGACCCTAGAGGAAACCCACGAGACCCACTGCTCGGTGGTTAAGCAGATATTGCTTGACGGTAAACGCGTGATCGTACTGGGCGGCGGCAATGACATTTCCTATCCTGATGGACGCGCCATGAGCGAAGTATTTGGATCGGACAAATGGATAGGGATCAACGTTGATTCGCACCTCGACGTAAGGCTTGCTGAAGAGCGTAACAACGGAACTCAGTACCGTCAGCTTTTGGACGAGGGTTTGTTGCTGCCCAGCTACTTCTACGAAGTTGCCTACCAGACGCATTTTGCTTCGCCGGTATATTACAAATATTTGCGGGACCTCGGCGTCCACCGTATCAGCCTCGAGCTGCTCCGTTCACGCGAACAGCCCGATATGGAACTGAAAGAGAGTATCCGTCAGCGTTTCATCGGTCAAAGTTCGTCGCTGAATACGTTTTTCGGATTCGACATAGACGCTGTCCGAGCATCTGATGCGCCCGGGTCCTCCGCTCCATCGCCGCTGGGATTACGAGCCGGCGAGTTTATTACACTGGTTAAGTACGCTGCCTCGCTCGCAAATACGCGTTTGATCGAATTTAGTGAGGTGAATCCTGATTACGATATCGACAACATGACGACCCGACTGGTGGCGATCGCAATGCATAGGTTTATAACGCACATGTCGTGAGACAAAAAAACCGACCTCTCGGTCGGCTCATAGAAACCGCTGTTCGCAGCTTACGCTGTAACAGAACGGCCAGAAGCCATGCGATAGATAGCGAGAACAACGATTGCTCCGATTATCGATGAAATGAAACTCGGTATGCTGCTCCCTATATCGTTAAAACTGCTGACCATCGGATAACCGACAAATGTTCCAATGAATCCGCCCACGACCGCTCCGACGATTCCGAGAATGATGGTCAAGGCGACACCGCCACCATCGGCTCCCGGCATTATCATCTTCGCGAGATAGCCCGCAAGAAATCCTAAAACTAACCAAACCAATAATGAAATCATTTCCTTTCCCCCTTCTTTTTTAAGAATCGACCGTTGCATAGAAACGGATTTTTCTAAGCTGGCCGAACCTAAGTGTGTGACGACCGACACATTTGCAAACTTGGTGCCAGATTTATTTCGCCGTTACTGCAAGGTATTTAACAAGAATAGTAAATAAAACTTTCTGGCGGGCTCTCGAAACGTACGTCTTTGATACGCGGCGGCGCATACCTGTAACTTGACAGCCATACTGGTGTTTGGCATTCTTGATTTTCCCTTTGGGGTGTAGTCTCTTAGCTCAGTTGGTAGAGCATTACCTTGACAAGGTAGGGGTCAGCAGTTCGAGTCTGCTAGAGACTACCAATTTTATTTCCCGCCCGCCGTTCCTCCGTTACAGAACATCCGGTCCAGTTATTTCGTAACCCAGCTTTAGGAGTTACATATGCTGGAAATATTAGATTCACCGAAATACCTTGTCGCGATTCGGTTGTCGGCCGACCTGACCGCCAACGATATTACCGAGGCTTACAAATTGACGGAGAAAGCTGTTGCTTCGAACAATCGCGTTTCGTTCTTCATAGACGTCGATCCGTCGACGAAGTTCACGGTCGAGGGTCTTTTAAAAGATCTGATCGAGAGAGTGAACCAACTGGGCAAGCGGAAAAAGTATTTCCGCGCTGCGCTCGTAACGGATAAGGGCTGGATGGCCGCACTCGCCCGCGTCGAAGGCCTCGTATTCTCGTCGATGGACGTCCGCGTTTTCGATCATTCAGAGCGCGACAAGGCACTTGCCTGGGCTTCAGAAGCCCCGGAGGCATTGCCCGCGCCAGTCGAGCCGGAGCCATCCATCCGTATCATCAAGACAAATAGCGATAAGGTATTTGCTTACCAAGTCAACGGGCGTCTCCGTGAACGGGACATCAAGAAGGTCGTTGCGGAAATGAAGCCCTACCTTGAAAAAGATGGCAAGTTCAACGTCCTCGCCCGGATGGAAGACTTTAGCGGCTTCGACCTCATGGCTCTGCTTGACGATGACCTCATAAGGCTGAAGTTCAAGGCCGCTTCAAAGCTGGGACGATACGCGGTTGTTGGACCAAAGCCGTGGATGCGTAATTTCCTCGAATTGGTAAATTCGGTGATCGGCAGCGAAATCAAGGCATTTGATGAATCTGAAGAGGCCGCCGCGTGGGACTGGATCGGTGCTCAACGGGCTCTTCATGCTGAATAAGATGCGGCGGCAGCTTGAGTTTACTGGGTGTGAACGGTACAATTCTAAAGCTTGAACGACACGCGGCCGACTTCAACGAGTTGGCCGCTCACATTTTCGATACGATGCTTACGAAGAACTTTGCTGTTTCGACAACTACTACGACCCGCCTCTAACGGTGGGACGTTTTGAGTACCGCCTTCAGGTGGCGCTCAAAACCTGGCAAAGTCGCTCTTATCGAATCTGATCTTAGTAAGTAGTAGTGAATCACGACTAATCGTGAATAGTTAATAGTTAATAGGTGGAATAGAGCGCCCGGCAAGTCGGACGTTCCTAGGCTTCGTGAGTTAGCCATACGCTATTTACTATTTCCTTGATATGAGTGAGATCAACGTAAAATTTGGCGAGATTCTGCGCAGTATTCCCGAGCCCGCGACCGTCGCAGATGCTATCAAGGCGCTCGACCGGGACATGCTCAAAAAGTCGCTTGCGGCCCGCGTCAACGGCGAAGAGGTCGACCTTAATCGTCAATTGATCGGAAACGGCCAACCCCTGACGATCGAGCCCATCGTCGCGGACAGTCGCGAAGGCCTCGAAGTGATTCGCCACTCGACTGCCCATCTCCTGGCGGCGGCGCTGCTCGACCTATTCCCGGGTACGAAACTCGGAATCGGTCCGGCATTGATGGAAGATCCGCGCTACGGCTATTTTTACGATGTCATTGCTCCACGCAATCTTACGGAAGAGGACCTTCCTGTCATCGAGAAGAAGATGAAGCAGATGGCGAAGCAGAATCTTCCGTATCGCCGCGAGGATATCGAGAAGGCGAAGATGCTTGAACTCTTCGACCAGCGAGACGAGCCGCTAAAACGCGAATTGATCGACGAAAAGGTCGATGGCACGGCGAGCGTTTACTACATCGACAACTCACCTTTCATAGACTTCTGCATGGGGCCGCACGTACCGCACACAGGTAAGCTGCAGGCGTTCAAACTGCTCGCCATCTCCGGTGCCTACTGGAAAGGCGACGCGAACAATCAGCAGATGCAGCGGATCTACGGCACTGCCTTCGCGAGGCAGGATGAACTTGACGCGTGGCTCAAGCAGCGTGAAGAAGCTGAGCGACGCGACCACCGACGGATCGGACGCGAGCTAGACCTGTTCTCGATATCTGACGATTACGGCCCGGGCTTAATTCTGTGGCATCCGAAGGGTGGCATCATTCGCAATGAAATGGAGCGCCTCCTCAGGGAAGAGCTTGAAAAGCGTGGTTACAGCTTCGTCTTTACGCCGCATATCGCCAAACGAGATCTCTGGGTAACGAGCGGGCACGAAGGCAACTACGCGGACTCGATGTACTCTCCGACCAGCATCGAGGACGAAGAGTACCGGCTTAAGCCGATGAACTGCCCGTTTCATATCGGTATCTACAAGGCTTCACCGAAGTCGTACCGCGATCTTCCCCAGCGTTATTCCGAGATGGGTACCGTCTATCGTGCAGAGCTGTCAGGCACACTTCACGGGTTGATGCGTGTCCGCGGGTTCACGGTCGACGACGCACATCTTTTCGTACGGCCCGATCAGATCCACGTTGAGATCGCGGATTGTCTGGACTTTGCGATTAAAGTCTTCGACACCTACGGATTCGATAAAGTTAAGTTTGAGCTTTCGGTACGCGGCGATGCCGTCAACAAGAATTATCTCGGTGCGGACGACGACTGGATCGCGGCGGAAGCACAACTTGCCAGTGCACTGAAAGAAAGAAATATCACGTACGAACGCATCGAAGGCGAGGCTGCGTTCTATGGGCCTAAGATCGACATCAAGATCGAGGATGCGATCGGCCGCGTGTGGCAGCTCGGGACCATCCAGCTCGATTTCAATCTTCCGGAACGCTTTGAGCTCGAGTACACGGCAGAAGACAATCAGAAACGCCGCCCGATCATGATCCACCGAGCGCTGTTTGGTTCGATCGAACGCTTTTTCGGAGTACTCATCGAGCAATACGCGGGTGCATTTCCGTTATGGCTTGCACCGGTGCAAGTAACGATCCTGCCGATCACTGACCGCATTAACGAATATGCCGACTCAGTAGCCCGGGAATTGAAGGACGCGGGTTTTCGTGTTGAGGCGAATTTGAGATCTGATAAGATCGGGGCAAAAATTCGCGACGCCCAGCTTCAGAAGATTCCATACATGCTCGTTCTGGGCGACAAGGAACTTGAGGAAGGCAAGGTGGCCGTTCGCGAAAGGAAAGAGGGTGACATCGGCGCGATGTCATTAGCAGAGTTCAAGGAGATGATCACCCGGCAGAAGCTGCTTCGGTCTCTTTAAGAACGGTTTATAACAACAGGAGGCGCATATCGCTAGAAGATTTGGTGGTAGAAATTTCCGTCCGCGGCAGCGTGAACCGCAGCACCGGACAAATGAAAGGATAAGGGTTCCGTCAGTACGCGTCGTGACGGACGACGGCGAGGCTCTCGGCGTTATGGATACGCGCGACGCTATCCAAGAGGCCAGGAAGCGCGGGCTTGATCTGGTCGAGATCGCACCTACGGCACAGCCGCCGGTCGCCAAGATCATCGACTACGGCAAGTTTCTTTACGAGCAGAAAAAGAAGGCTCACGAAGCAAAGAAGAAGCAGGTGACGGTTCAGGTAAAGGAGATCAAGTTCCGTCCGGGTACGGACGACCATGATTATCACTACCGGATGGAGCATGCACGGCAGTGGCTTGGTGAAGGCGACAAGGTCCGTGCGGCGATCGCTTTCCGTGGTCGCGAGATGACCCACCGCGAGCTCGGAGCAAAGATCCTTTCCAAGCTGACTAAGGAGTTGGCCGACATCGCCGAGGTTGAAGTGGCGCCGAAGATGGAGGGATACCAAATGTTCACTATCTTCGTCCCGAAAAAATCGGGGGTCGAGGCAAAGAAAAAAGCCCAGAAGGCTGAGCCTGTCGTCGAGCCGGAACGGAAAGTAAAGACGGAAAAAGTAAGGGCGGAAAAGCCTGCTCCGGAACCGAAGAACGACGATGAGATCTTTTAAGATGCTAAGACGAATTCCAAAATTAGTTTCGGCTTTCCTTCTGCTAGTCGCGGCTGCGTCGGCACAGACCACCGGCAGGTCTGTCGACTCGAAAGCTTATTCCAGCGATATCTCGGCGATCACGTCACGCGGCAATTCGGCAGAACGCGGCAAGGCGACCCAGGAATCGTTGAAGAAAAGTGGAATC
>JBKJOR010000204.1:0-2609 GCA_046595575.1 Pyrinomonadaceae bacterium
CCTTCAAATAAAATTAAGGAGTCTCCCCGCATGCCGGGCTAATTAATATGTCAAATCTCCCACTTGGCGTCGTATTGGCGACGCTTGTTTTCTACGCGCTCAGCTCCGCGATTCTTCCGAGTCGCACGAATAACTTTTCAACAATCCCCGACCGGGCCGGAACGTCAGCTAAGGCTGCCGACCTCCGGCCAATCGATAGTGCAACCCGTCGATTCGGCGGACCAGAGATCATTATCAACGAAGTCGATTCCGACACGCCGGGTATCGATGCTCTCGAGTTCGTCGAGCTTTACGACGGCGGAATTGGCAACACTCCACTCGATGGACTAGTTCTCGTTTTTTACAACGGGGGCAACGATCTCTCGTACGCATCGTTCGATCTGGACGGATTCGTCACGAACTCACAGGGCTATTTCACTCTCGGTAATGCCTCCGTGCCTGGGGTCGATCTCGTCTTCGCCGGCAACTCTCTCCAAAACGGTCAGGACGCCGTCGCCCTTTACTTAGGTAACGCGACGAATTTTCCGAACGGCACGTCGATTACGACGTCGGGCATTGTCGATGCACTCGTCTACGATAATGGCCAAGCCGACGATGCCGCCCTCCTCGTCCTCCTGAACACCTTGCAACCGCAGGTAAATGAGAATGGGGCGGCCTCCGGCGCGACCGTCTCGATGCAGCGCTGCCCCAATGGGTCGGGCGGCAATCGCAACACCAACACTTACTCCCTTTTTTCTCCGACGCCCGACGGGAGTAACTCGTGCGGGATGGCCCAGACTGACACGATCGCGCTGAGTTCGGCGGCTTTCACTGAGGACGAGTCCCAAACGATGTCTGTGACTGTAACGAGAATCGGTACCGGCATAGGAACATCCTCAGTCCAACTGTTTACCGACGGCGGCACGGCAACGACGGGAACCTGCAGCTCGGGGGCCGACTACGACACCCGGAATGTGACCGTCACATTTAACGGCGGCGAAAACTCCGCGACGGTTAACATCCCGATCTGCTCCGACCAGTTCAACGAACTTTCGGAAACGTTCAACGTCACATTATCGAACCCGATCAACGCTATGCTTGGCTCGCCTTCGACGGCGATATGCCGGATCAATGAGGCAGCCAGTCAATTCACGAATGTCTCTCCGATCGTCCTGAACGGAAGCGGGCCGTCGAATCCGTTCCCATCGACGATCAACGTGATCGGCTCGACGAATTCGATCTCGTACATGCGCGTCACGCTTTTCGATTTAGCGGCAGACGCTGCTGACGACCTCGATGTCCTTCTCGTCGGGCCGGGCGGACAGACCTTCGTTTTGATGGCTGACGTGGGCGGTGCTGGAGCGATACCAAACGCCACGACGCTGACATTCAACGACAATGCAGCGTCCTATCTTCCAGATTCGACGGCTATCGCTTCAGGAAGTTACAAACCTACGAGCTGGGAAAATTCTTCGTCTGGATTTCCTTTCCCTGCTCCGATCGGGCCGCACGCGGAGCCCGGACCCGGCGGACTGCCAGCCCCGCGGTCGGCTGAGATAAATAGCGTGTTCGGTGGGTCGAATGCGAACGGAACCTGGAGCCTGTACATTTTCGATGATATGGCGGGACCCTTGTCGATAGTGCCTGGTTCGGTGGCGGGCGGGTGGGGTATCGAGATGCTCGCCCCAACCGCTGCGGCAGTTTCACTATCGGGACGTGTTAGCGATGAATTCGGAAGAGGCGTCCGGGGCGTTTTGGTGGTACTTGAGGGCGGTGGTTTGCCCGAACCGCGGATCGCATTAACGAGCACGTTCGGTTACTACAGTTTCGAAGGGCTCTCCAGCGGAACCTACGGCGTCACGGTCGTCGCGAAACGGTATACTTTCGCGGTTCCGAACCGGACTTTCAATTTGACGGACAGCGTTTGGGACGCGGATTTTATCGCCGAGCCCATTGAATGACGACATCCTCGACGCCTGCGCAAAATAAAGTCCGCAGCCGGTTTTGGCTGCGGACTTTAGTTCTGATGATCAGCAACGTTTTAATTAAATAGCGTGTTCAGCCAGAAGTGTTTTTAGTTTCAAAAAGTCAACGGGTTTGTGGATTACTTGCTCGCATCCCGCGTCGAGGGCTTCCTGATCCATGTTCCGGTAAGCAGTGACAGCGATTATCGGGATATTTGCGCAGCTTTCTGTACTCTTGATCAACCGGGCCGCATCGGCTCCGTTCATTAACGGCATCGCGAGATCCATCAGAACCAATGACGGGTTATGTGTTCGCGCCTGCTCGACAGCCTCGGTACCGTCACGCGCCTCGATCACTTCGTAGCCGTATAGCTCGACCATGATCTTCATCATTTTCCGGATGTCGGCTAAATCTTCAACGACCAGTATTTTCTTTGGCATTCGTCATGTGGCCCAGGGTAGGAAGGAGTATACGACATCGGTGCGGATAGCTCCAAATTTCCGTTTGTCGCCTGATGAGCCGTCTTCGCGGTGGATCGTTTCAGCGTTATACTGCTTTCCGTCACCTATGAAGCTCGTTCTCGTCATTATTTTCGCCGCGTTAGTTTCGTTCTCTGAACTGTACGCACAGTCCGGACGAGCGACTGGATACTCGGAGAGTGGTTC
>JBKJOR010000214.1:0-4000 GCA_046595575.1 Pyrinomonadaceae bacterium
GCTAGAACTGCTTCGTCCGTGTGTTCCCCGTCGATGAAGCAAAGGTCGACCTTATCCTTTATCTGGGCGACATCGATCGATCTTGAATCGCCGTCGATAGTCGTGATCTTATACATCGAATCGGGCGCGACCTCTCGCAGTTGTTCAAGCATCCGCTCGGTCGAGTTGTTCAGGTATCTGTAATCGAAGCCGCGAGCGTCGGGTTGAGCGAGCGGGCGTTTATCCAGCGAGTAGATCCTGGCACAGCGCTCATCGAGAAGGTGCGGCTGGATACTCCCGCCGAGGTACGATCCGATCTCAAGGTAATTGTAAGCCGGCCGAAGGTTTCGCACGGCAAGTTGTATCGCGAGAAACGATTGCTTGTCATGCTCGGTCGACTGGCTATCTATCTTTTCGAAAAGTTTGAGGTCGAGGCTGGTGACGGCCTGTTCGAATTCGCTCATAAAGAAGCAAAATTCTAACACAACTCCCTCAGCTCTCGACCACTGATCCACGGTGAACTATGGAAGGAATGCATTCGCGGCTGCGACATCCGTCGCGACACCCCATTGGACGCCGGTATTACCGGACGAGCTTTGCAGCACATACCAGACTCCGGTTGACGGTCGAAAGACCGCGATATCCGCCTTTCCGTCGCCGTCGTAATCCGCCGAGACCGGCCGATCTCCGTCCAGGCCGTACGCGAGAATCGTGTAGGACAGGTCGCCCGATTTCGTAACGTACCAACCTCCATTTGACGGACGGTACACGGCATAGTCTGTCTTGCCGTCGCCGTCGTAATCGGCGGGTACGGGTATGTCACCAGTCGCGCCCCAGTGGACTGACCGAAATGCATTCCCCGCACTACTCGCTGCGTACCACCAATCGCCAGTAGACGGGCGAAAAACTGCCGGATCGACCTTCCCGTCGCCGTCGAAATCACCAATGAGGGGAAGGTCACCAGCCGCGCCGAACCCTATCGCCGACTGGCCACCCAACGAACCCGCACGATACCAGCTCCCTGTCGACGGACGATAGATGATGTAATCGGCTTTTCCGTCCCCGTCGAAATCACCTGGAAGCGGCACATCACCGGCGGCACCGAAGTGGCTCGTACCTTGCGATCCGTTAGCGCTGCTCAGATACCACCAGTCACCATTGGACGGCCGCCAGATGGCTTCATCAGTTTTGCCGTCGCCATCGAAGTCTGCGGGTACCGGTATATCGCCCGCGAGTCCGAACGTCGGCGACGCGTAAGGCTCACCATTAGTGAATAGTTCATACCAGACGCCCGACGACGGCCGGTAGACCGTGTAATCCGCACGCCCGTCGCCATTGAAATCGAAGTGTGTGTTTCTTCGGAAGTCGGGCACGTTAAGACGCACAATTCCGGGCCGTGAGATATTCTCGACCGAAGTAAAATTGCCGCCGATCATCACTTTGCCTGGTCCGGCCGCGGCGATCGAATAGACCAAAGCATTGGTACCCGCCGGCAGGAACACTGCGTCGAGGGCGCCGCTTGGCCCGAGTCGGACGAGATTAAACCGCGGAGTGCCCCCCACCAAATCAAACGAACCGCCCACGAGCATGCTACCGTCGGGTCTTAACAGAACGCTATTAAGATTGAGGGATCCGCCTTGGCGACTGAAAATGGGGCCAACGAAAGTAGCGTCCGGGCTGCCGTCGCTATTACGACGGTTGATGCTTTGATTCCCACTATTTCCGCTCAAGAAAACATACTTCCCATCCGGCTGACGGTACATACAGTTGGAATCCGGAACGCCCCCAGGATTGAACGTCGCGTCTATTGCACCCGTCGAATCGACACGAGCCAAGTTTGGCTTCGAGATTCCGTTCACGGTGGTGAATCTTCCAGCGAACGAGATCTTCCCGTTCGGTTCTGCTACAACTGTTGTAACACCAGCACCTGAGGAAAGCTCCAAGACAGGATTGAACGTTTCGTCCACGGAACCGTTTGAATCGATCCGGGCGATGCCGGTCCTGCCGACACCGTTAACAGTCGAGAAAGAGCCGACGATAACAATCTTACCGTCCGCTTGGATCGCACCCGAAAACACGCCGCTGCCGGTAATCGAAGTATTGAAACTTCCATCGACTGACCCGTTATCATTCAGCCGGATAATTTTCGAGACCGTGGCTCCGTTGAACAAACTAAACGTCCCCATAACGAGCATCTTCCCGTCAGCAAGCACTAGGATGCTGAGGGGAACACTGTTAAAGCCGGTGCCGGGATCGAAACTAGTATCCACCGATCCGTCAGGATTCAACCTAGCGAATTTATTGCGCGAAATACCGTTAATAGCGGTGAAGAAACCACCGACAATTACCTTTCCATCTGGCTGAGTAGCGACGATGTTGGTCGTACCAGGCGATCCTAAAACCGGGTTGAAGCTGGGATCGACGGATCCGTTTTCCAAAAGCCTTACAAGGCGTGGGCCGGCGGCAGTCTCAGCGAGAAATACCGGCCGATTCATTGGGTCAACTCGCCACGCATTCTTGATCGACGTCACAATCGGATCCAGAACGTAGCTGCCGTCCACCGAGCCGTTCGCCTCAAGGCGAATCAGCGGACGCGACACCGTGCCGCCCGAGGCAGAATAGAGGATCTTGCCATCAGGAAGCTGGTGGACAGCGCTCGCCGACATAACTAGAGGCGAAACAAAGCCCGGGGTCGAAGAACCGTCCGGCAAAAATCGACGAAGTTGTTCCCGGGGAGGAAATCCGATAGCTGTTTGCTGAAGGACCCCGGTCGCCAAAACTCCACCGTCGCTCGCGATCGAAAGATCGTCAATCGAAAGAAACGACGACCCCCCGATGGTTTGCGAGAACGGGGTGTAAGTCGGATCCACACTCCCGTTCGCCAGTCTGCGAGAGATGCCCATCGTCCCGCCGAGGTGACTTCTCGAAGTGATGGCTAGGTAATAGCGCCCGTCGGGAAGTAATTCAATAACGGCCCACGTCGACACGAGACGACCGCCGTCTAAAGTAGGAGGCGTGAAGCTCGAATCGATCGATCCGTCGAGGTTATAGCGGCGCATCGAATAGCTGTACCAGGTGCCTTGGATATTCCCCCAGGAGCCGTGAGTCGCAATCACCTTTCCATCGGCTTGGACCGCGTTTATCACAAACCAATTCCCGGTAAAATCTGGCGATCCACTCGCCATGATCAGTATCGAAAATGTGTTGTCCAGGCTCCCGTCAGGATTAAGGCGGACCATCTTCGCGTGATTCGGCGACGCCGTCCCGGCAAGGATGATTTTCCCATCCGGAGCGATTCCCACGTTGTAAATACCGACACCGCCCTCGTTGTTATATGAGAAGGTCGTGTCGGTAGTTCCATCCGTGTTCAGCCTGAACATTCCGCTTCGGAGTGCTCCGTTAACGAACATGCTCGGTGCGTTATAGACGATGATCTTGCCGTCTGGTTGGATGATCTGCTGGAAGTTTGTATCGGTCGGCAACGGATTCGACGGCACTGCGTTGAATGTCAGGTCGACAGTTCCCGATTGGCCTACGACCGGAGCCGCGACCGCTAACACTAAACATCCGAAAAGAGCGAGATTCGTAACGATACGGTCAAAATTCATCTTATTTCTCCAAATAGAAAACGCGATCGTAATCCGCTCACGAACGGTTTTACTATTGCGGCAGAAATGCATTCGGGACTGCCACGTCGGTCGCGAGCCCCCACTGCACACCGCCAATCCCGGCCGTGCTCTGCATCAGGTACCAGACACCATTCGACGGACGGAAGACCGCGATGTCAGCCTTGCCGTCACCATCGTAGTCGGCGGGAATCGGCCTGTCGCCGTTAAGTCCGAACGCGAGGATCGTGTAGGACGAATCGCTCGAGTTAAAAACGTACCATCCACCGTTTGATGGACGAAAAACTGCGAAGTCCGTCTTTCCGTCGCCGTCGTAATCAGCCGGGGACGGAATGTCGCCGGTCGCTCCCCAGTGAAGATAACGGTGTTGATTCCCCGCGCTGCTAGCGGCGTAC
>JBKJOR010000280.1:0-8112 GCA_046595575.1 Pyrinomonadaceae bacterium
CGTTCGAAGTGCAGAGCTCCGGCGATCTCTTCGTTGAAGGTGATCTTCATTTGACGAATTTTCCGATGCGATCCAGGCGGGGGTTCGTTAAGCAGCCAAAGAATCCGTTCGACGCGCCGCGGTCGCAGGACCAGTAGACGAACATCGCTCGGCCGATGATCAGCTCGCGCGGAACGAATCCCCAGCCCCGGCCGTCATCACTCTCGTCTCGGCTGTCACCCATGCAGAAGAAACTGTTCGGCGGAACGACCATCGGTTTACCCTCGACCCCGAAGTTGAAGTGGCGGGTTGAGAGCTTGCGTCCCATCTGGATCGCCTCGGTCGACTCCTCGCTGTAAAAGACATCCCACTTATCTTCCGGCTTGCGTGGTTCAAATTCCCGCACCTCAAGTGCGGCGTCCTTAACTTCTGTGTCGCCGATAATGCGGTGCTCGGGCAGAACTTGACCGTTTATGAAAACTTGGTTGTTCTTAAACTCGACCGTCTCACCCGGGAGGCCGATCACCCGCTTTACGTAATTAAGCTGATACTTCACAAGCCCGCGGCTCGCATCGGTTTCAGGTTTGACGGAGTTGCCGGGATATTTGAAAACGATAATGTCTCCGCGTTGGACCTCCCGCATCGGGAGGAACGGAAGCGGATTTCCGCCCGGGTTAAAAATAAATTTGTTGACTAGAAGGTAATCGCCGATAAGAATCGTGTTCTGCATCGACCCGGTCGGAACTGTGACCGCCTGCAAAATGAAGGTCATTCCGAATATCGCCATCACCAGCGTAACGGCGAACGATTCGAAGTATTCACGAAATATCGATTTCGGCGGTCCTTTCGGCTTTTGTTCGCCATCTGCTCTGATATCTTTATCGTCTTTGTCCATAAAAATCTTCTTCGCGCAATGCGATTACAATACGCCGTTCTTGGTCATTACGTTTCGAATGAAGTCGCACTCTCCGGTCGTAGCATCTTGAGCGCTTCGCTCGCCGCCATCATTTCGGCCGATTTTATCGTGCTTCCACTGCCCTCGGCCCGCCCGTCATCCCAGGTCGCCTCTACAAAAAACGTTCGTTCGTGCGGTTGTCCCTCGGTCCGCATGAGGGAATAAAACGGCCCTGAAACGCGAGAGGCCTGGAGGATCTCCTGAAGCAGCGACTTATAGTCGACCGAATCCTGCGGGGTCACCTTCCGAAATTCAACGGCGAATACCCTTGATATCAGCGACCGTACTGCGATGTATCCGCGGTCGAAGAACACCGCGGCGATGACGGCTTCCAGAGCATCGGCAAGGATCGCCTTCTTGAGCCGCCCCCCCGTCTTTTCCTCGCCGCGGCCGAATCGCATTGAATCACCAACTTTTAAACCTTCGCTTATCCTGGCGAGAGTGTCGGTGCTGACGAGCCGATGCTTCATCAAGGTCAACTCACCTTCGGAAGCATCCGGGAAGTGTTGAAAGAGCTGCTCCGCGATGGCCAGGCCGAGAACGGAATCTCCGACAAACTCGAACGACTCATTCTCGGCCGCCCGAATCTCCGTCTCGTTTCGACCTGCCAAATTCTCATGCGCCCACGAACGATGTGTCAGGGCACGCTCTAGTAGAGTCGGATCTTCAAACGTGTATCCGAGAACATTTTCAAACTTGGAGAGTTTCATTCCGGAAATTCAGTTTATGAAGAACGTAGAAAAAAAGAAAGCCGGATGCGAACATCCGGCCCGATTTCTAGATTTTTGATTATTCGTCGCTTAACGAGTTCTCTTCTTGGCTGCCGTCGTCTTTGATGTGTTCGTCGACATCGGCTTTGTCGCTGCAGCTGCAGCAGGCTTGGCAACTGCTGGAGCGGAAGTCGCCGGCTTTGTAGTCGCTGCCGCAGCCGGCTTCGAGGCTGCCGGCGCAGAGGTCGTCGTCGTAGTCGGGTCGGGGTCATTCACCGGTGTGACCGGTGTCGTAGGATTCGGCAATGGCTTGGCCGCAGCCGAAGCGATGTACGCATCGAGGCCGTCCTTCTTGTTAAATCTGCCTTCGTAAAGAATGGTCAGGTTCTTGTACAAGCCATCTTTGTAAGTCTTGGCAGCCGGCGTGTCGGACTTCGCGAGCCTGTAAGCACGACTGTAATATTCCATCGCCCGCTCAGCGGTTCCGTTTAGGACACCAATTACTTCTTTGATCTTCGGCTCCATCGCGAGCTTCTCGTCTTCCGTTGCTTTCGCTTTCTGTTCCGAGATCAATTTGGCCACTTCACCGTTTAACCGGAGAACTTCGCCTCCGAAGTGACTGCCGATGGTCTCGTAAACTCGCGGATCTTCCTTGTATCGCGTATTGCTTTGAGCGATCTCATAGTACAAAGGAAGCGCCCCGGCCCGATCCTTCTTGGCGTAGTAGGTGAGGTTGGCGATGGCGTACGACATTTCGTCAAGTGCAAATTCCTTTGTAAATTCCCACTTTAAGGCACCGTAGACGTCGACACCTGCCTTGTTCTTCTTGGTAGCAGGAACGCCCGCTTTGAGCTTATCGATCGACAATCTTGCGTAACGGATCGTGTCGTCCGCGAACTTGGGATTGTTGTTGTAGGACTGGTAAAGTCCGGCAACACCCAACGGGACCATGATATTGATATTATCCGGATCGATTGCGAGGATCGCCTTACCGGCCGAGTAGATCTCGTCGCCGTTATCGGTTTTAATGCCTTCGTCAAACCGAACAAAAAGGGGATCCAGTTGCGCACCCTTTTTCGCCAGCGGCAATGCCTTTTCGATCCGTTCAACGTTCGGCCGTACGAACTTGACCTGCTCGGCAAGCGTTTCGCACGCACCGTACTTTTCAAGGAACTCTTTACCGGCGGTCAAAGCCGTTTCCATATCAGCAACACTCTTTTTATTGTAGACACCCGTAAACTTTGTATAAACGGCCGTCTGACTGTCGACATCCGCGCAGGCATCCTGACCATATGCCCCGACAGCTCCGACAGCGAGAAGTGTCGCTGACAAAACCCCGGTACTCAAAGATCTAAAAATCGTTTTCATTATCTTTCCTCCAGCTACTGCAGATCCTAAACTTCCCTAATTTTCGTTCCCGCCTTTAAGACGAGTGTTTCGCGTGAAATCAGATGTAACGGCCCGACAAAAAGTTGCAAGTGTTTCCGGAAGATCCGGGGGCTTTGATCCCGACAATAGACCCGACAAACCCGTCTTTTGCGAAGTCTAAATAATCACGCACACTTCACTATGGTGTCAAGCTTAAAGGCTCGCCAATAAACAGTAAAACGCCGAAACATTTTGAGTATTCAAAATGATTCGGCGCTTAGGGGTTGAGACGGGAAAACCTTCTACTTATTTGTTCTTCACGATCCGCGGGCGTTGCTTTTGGTCCGGGGTTCCGCTCTTATCAAACTCGATGATCACGGGCGAGAACGAAGGCTTGCTCTGAGTTGTCTTCTGCACAAGCTTTTTGTCGGAGACTGTAGACGGAACCGAAGCGACCTGTGTTCGCGGAGCGCCGACAACGATGGTTGGCAGCTGTTCCTCGGTATCGGCGGCCACATCGGCTTCCTCACCTTCATCGGTCTCATCGGCCACTGCAGCGGGCCTAACTGGCCGGACTTTCAATTGGCGAGCATAAAGCATATCGCGGTTCCGCTTGATATCTCCGGAAAGGGCCTGATAGACCTTTCCGGCGATCGCCGCTGCATACTTGCCCCGTTCACTCTGACCGCGAGTTATAACAACAACTGAATATTTCGGATCTTCGACCGGAGCGACCGAGGCGAAGAGGCCGATCCAGGATCCCCTGGTAATACACGAACCGGTTTTTCCCGCGACGCCCATAGAAGCATCGACTCCGCGCCGTGCCGTACCGTATTCGGCAGCTCCGATCATTCCGGGCAATACCCCTTCGACGCTCCGCATCGGAACATTGACCTGCTCCGTTAAGTGCGGCTGGAACGCGGTGCGTTCCACACGAGGCCGAGCAATCTGGGGCACTACCTTCCTGCCGCCGTTCGAAAGGGCCGAAACCATGACCGCAAGCTGGAGCGGCGTCACTGAAAAATCGTCACCGTGAGAATAGATACGTGCGTTGTTATTACCGTACGGAAGTTTGCCGGGCGTCTCGCCTGCTGCGTTGATACCTGTTTTCTCGCCCAGCCCAAGGCTTTTGGCATAAGCGATCATCTTCGGCGAGCCCATATTCACGCCGACCCGTTGAAAGTAAGCGTTATTAGATTTCGCGAGAGCGTAGTCGAGGTCCATCCCCGCCGAGCTGTTTCCGACCTTGCCGTCGCCGTTGATGATGTTTTCATTGATCCCCGCAACACCGGTCACGAGCTTGATAGTCGAGCACGGTTTGAAGCTGTCGCGGATCGCCCAATCCTGGTTGACGATCGTCAGCACCTTTCCGGTCCTGGCTTCCATCACCACCACCGTCCCGGCATGACCGCCGAGCGCGTTGACAGCCGCGCGACGAACATTGATATCCTCGCCCGTCGTATCGTCCTTAGCAATATTCGCAACCGTTTCTGTAAGAAGTCCGCGTTCGAATGCCAGCTTGCGAGCTCGGGCCTCGCGGGCAATTGCTTCCCGTCGTCGCTGCTCCGCCAGTGCCGCCTGGCGGCGAGCTTCAGCTTCACGGCGGCGCTCCGCATCGATGCGTCGAGCTTCGGCACGGTTCTTCGGATTTTTCTTATCCCGAGCTTCTTGCTGCCGACGCTCCTTAGCGGTCAGCTTTTCTTTACTATTTTCCCGAGCCTTGGCGACATTCTTATCGCTCCTGGCTTTCTTTTTCGCTAACTCTTCCTTTTTACTATCCCTTCTGCTGACCTGCTTCTTGTCTTTGCGGGCATCTTTGGCGAGTGGCTGCGACTTCTTAGCAATGGTCTTTTTGTTTGAGGCTGATTTTTTTGATTGGGCGTGGAAATCGACGCAAAAGAGGAGAGCAAAGAGAATGACGGGGATGAAAAGCGATGTGAGACGCCTTTCGGGACACATTGACTTCATGGTTTACCTCAGCAGCGGTTAAAGTTTTCTGTTGTAATTGAAGGGAAAGACTCTCGGGCGTTTATCGGATTAATCGGACTAGCCAAGAGTTTGCGAAAAAGCTAATGCAGAATATAACATTCAAATCTTTGCGAGGCAAGACAAATTAAGCAAATGTTTAATTAGCCCGATGATGACCTTTTTTAACACATTTCGAGGGCGGCTCTTGCTGATCCTTTCCATCCTTCTGATCGCGTCACTCGGCGTCCAGTACTATCTCAATTTGCTGACGCAACAGGAGAGCGACGAACTTCGCGACGCACAGGCCAAGGCACTAGTTGCGGGGATCACACTCGGGTCAAACGGCATTACGTCTTCGGAATACATGCGGGACCTGATCGAGCGCGAAGGCCAAACTTACCTTGATGACGCGGCCTCCGAGCGAATCAAAGACATCATCATAATCAACAATAACTGGGAAGTTACAGACAGTCTCAACGAAGATTTCCTGCCCACAACCGGGCCGAACGGAGAAACGATCCGGAAAAAACTGTCTGAACTACCTGGTCTTCCACCGCTGAAAGAAGGCGCAAGGCTCGGTGGTGACCTTGCTTTTTTCCCGAATGCGGATGTGAAAGGCGGCGACGACGAGGCCCGGGCGATCCCGATTCAGACCAGCGAAGGACGTTTTTATGTAATGGTTCTGCTTCGCAACGATAAGAGCGAAGCGGCACGTCGTGCTGCGTTACCGCTGATCGTGACGCTCGGCGTGTTATCGCTTTCGACCCTGGTTACATTCATGCTCGTTTGGCGGTTTACTCGACCGATCGCGAATCTCTCATTTGCCGCTCAACAGATCGCCGACGGTCAACTTTCGATCCGGGTTCCGGATCGTGGCCGAACCGATGAGATGGGCCAGCTTACCAAGCAATTTAACGAGATGATCGCTGAGCTTGAGGTAAGTAAACAGCTTGAGGAACAACTGCGACAAGCAGAGAAGAGCGCGGTGATCGGGCGGCTCGGTTCGGCGATCGCGCATGAGATCCGCAACCCTCTTAACTACATCAACCTGACCCTTGATCACCTTCGCTCGAAGTTTGCTCCCGAAGACGCGGACCGAAAGACCACCTTTGCGAAGCTGATCTCGCAAATAAAGTCGGAAGTCGCACGCATCAATCAGCAGATATCCGACTTCTTGAACTATTCGCGGCCGGCTAATGTGAACCTGCAACCGGTAGACGCACGGGCCGTTGTCGAGGACTCGCTCAGGATCGTCGAGGCACAGGCGGCGGAGAACGACATTCGCATCAGCGTAGTCGAGCACGAGAACGTACCGAAAGTGCTAGGTGATCCGGAGTTTCTGCGGTCGGTCTTCAATAATCTATTTATCAACGCCGTCCAGGCGATGGGCAACGAGGGCGGCAGTTTGAACGTAAAGATCGCCCCCGATGACGAGTTTGTACGATTCGAGATTTCGGATACGGGAAGCGGGATCTCAAGTGAAAGCCTCGCGAAGATCTTCGAGCCGTACTTTTCGACGAAGGAAACCGGTACCGGGCTCGGGCTCGCGATCGTGCAGAAGATCGTCGAGGTCCACAGCGGCACGATCGAGGTCGAATCGACGGAAGGCGAGGGAACTAAGTTTACGGTAAGATTACCTAGAGCAGTTACGAGGAATTAGGGACGAATGCCAGGATAAGGACACTTCACTCGTCCCTTGTCCGTTGTCCCTCGTCCCTGAAAAATATGGCAAGAAAATCGATACTCGTCGTCGACGACGAAAAGAACCAGCGGGAAATACTCGAGACGATCCTCTCGGGTGAGGGCTATGACGTAACGACAGCCAGTTCGGGCGAGGCGGCGATGAAATTCGTCGAAGCCCGGCGGTTTGATCTCGTACTTACGGATCTTAAGATGACCGGCATGAGCGGGCTTGATCTGCTGAAAGAGCTGACCAACTTCGACAAATCGATCATCGTCATACTTCTTACGGCGCACGGGTCAGTCGACTCGGCCGTCGATGCACTGAGGCTCGGCGCGTTCGATTACCTGCAGAAACCCTACGGTAGCGAAAAACTGCTAGACACCGTTTCGCGAGCGCTCAACAAGCTCTCCGCGCTCGACACCGAGATCGTTTCCGTCTCTCCGGAGATGGACAAGGTGAAGAAGCTCATACTGAAGATCGCAAAGTCGAACTCGACTGTTCTGATCCGCGGGGAAAGCGGCACCGGAAAGGAGCTGATCGCGCGCTCGATCCATAAAAACTCACTGCGCACGAACGAAGTTTTTCAGGCCGTCAACTGTGCGGCTATCAATGAGAACTTGCTCGAATCGGAATTGTTCGGCCACGAGAAGGGTTCCTTCACCGGTGCGGTCGCAGAGAAGAAAGGATTGTTCGAGATCGCCAATAACGGAACGCTTTTCCTCGACGAGATCGGCGAGTTGGACATCGCACTCCAGGCGAAACTTCTGCGTGCGTTACAGGAGAAAGAGATCCGCCGTGTCGGCGGGATCAAGGACATAGAGGTCGACGTGCGGGTGCTCGCAGCTACCAATCGCGATCTGTTAAAGATGGCGGAAGAAAAGCGTTTTCGCGAGGACCTGTACTATCGGCTCAATGTGCTTTCGATCGAGATCCCGCCGCTTCGCGAACGTCGTTCGGATGTGCCAGTTCTCATCGATTACTTCGTCAACAAGCACACTCGCGGCACCGATCGGAAGATCACGATAGAGAACGACGCTAAAAAACTTCTGCTGGATTATCACTATCCGGGAAATGTCCGTCAGCTCGAGTCTGCTATCGAACGTGCGATCCTCTTGAGCGAGAACGACACCATAACGTTTGACGATCTGCCGCCCGAAATGACACAGAGCCGGGCCGCCGGTGTTGCCGCGACCGCAAGTGACACGCAGTTCAAGCTGCCACCGGAAGGAGTGAACTTCGAAGACGTCGAGCGGAGCCTGATCATGCAGGCGATGGACCGGACCGACAACAACATCACGAAGTCGGCAAAGATGCTCGGGCTGACGTTCCGGACGCTGCAGTATCGGTTGGAGAAATTTGGGTTTAAAAAAGATGGGGATGGAGCCGGGGACGAAGAAACACCAGAATGAATGAAGCTCAGTGCAGATGAGGAACGCCCGAGCACGGTT
>JBKJOR010000309.1:0-6531 GCA_046595575.1 Pyrinomonadaceae bacterium
GGAACGGGTGGTGCGGTAAAAAGTTCGCCTCCAAAACCAGGGAGCAGCGTTCGCTCAACGTGCTGACCGGTTAACCGCTCGATCGCCCGCATGGAGTGTTCCTCGGCGGTCGTAAACAGCGTTATTGCCCGTCCTTTGTTACCTGCACGGCCGGTTCGACCGATACGATGGACATAATCCTCAGGTACCAACGGCACGTCGTAGTTTATCACATGTGATACCGAATCGATGTCGATGCCTCTGGCGGCCACGTCGGTCGCAACCAACACCCGGGTTTTACCGGATTTGAAGCCCCGAAGAGCTGCTTCACGTTGCGATTGTGAACGGTCGCCGTGGATGCGATTGGACTTATGTGACCGCTTTTCAAGCACATGAGCCAACCTGTCCGCCCCACGCTTGGTTCTGGTGAAGATAAGGACTCGGTCAAAATCTTCCTTGTCCAGAAGCTCGAGGAGCAGCGGCATCTTGAACTGCTGACCTACCGGGTAAGCAGTCTGTTCGATCGTCACGGCCGCCTTACCGCGCGAGCTGATCTCGACATAATGCGGCTCGTCCATTAACGAAAGAGCGATTCGTTCGATCTCGTTTGAGAGAGTCGCCGAGAAGAACAACGTTTGTCGATTCTTCGGTATGGCCTGATTGATCCGTTTGATCGCCGGAAGAAAGCCCATATCGAGCATTCGGTCGGCTTCGTCAAGCACGAGCGTGTCGATCGTTGAAAGATTCAACATGCCCTGCTCCATAAAATCCATCAAGCGGCCCGGAGTGGCGACAATTATACTTGCACCGCGACGGATCGCGTCGATCTGATTCTTGTATCCGGCTCCGCCGATGATCGACGCACACCGGACGTTTTTCGGTGCTATCTGCCGGCAGGCAGCATCGGTCTGATTTGCCAGTTCACGCGTTGGTGAAAGGATCAGCACCGTGGTGCCTTTTTTCTGACTGATGGCCAGATTCTGGAGGATCGGAAGCAAAAACGCTGCTGTCTTCCCGGTTCCGGTCTCAGCCGTCGCGATGACGTTCTTGCCGTCTAAAACCAAAGGAATAGCCTGTTCCTGAATAGGTGTAGGCTCAAAATAACCCAATGACTCGCATCTATCCGTCAAAAACGGCTGCAAGCCCAAATCTTTAAAACTCATTTTGTATTTTCTATTAATCTCTTTTATCGATCGACCGTAACTTGATTCAGCAACAACGCCCCGATCTATTCGATCAAGTAATTGCAGGTGTATCTGACTTCCAAGGGCGAGGTCTAAGTCGGTTTTCGATTTTCTAAGAAGTTATCTTACGGTGGGTAAAAACTTTCGGTGTAACGGTAGCAGCGAAGGACCAACGCGAGAAAGGCTCAGTTAAAAAGCTTGAGCCGCTTCTGACAGTTATAAGGGAACCATCTCTCGAATCTGATCGCTGACTCACATTGAGGGCGAAATTACCGTCGACAAAAGAGAGAAGGTAAATATCAAACTGTGAGATTACAGCAGGTTACAGAAAGTTGCAAGCTATTTCTCGCGAAGCCATTCGTCGGCAACATCTCTCGGCGAACGCTTTTTGCCATCAACCTCGTAATTCAGGCGGCGCATTTCGTCAGTTGAGATCGCGTTGTTCAGGCCCAAAAACGTGCTTTCCAGGACTTCGGCCTTTTCTCTGCGAGCTATGAAGATGGCTTGATAAGGAGGGAAGTAGCGGCGGTCGTCCTCGAGCTGGAAAAGATCCAATACCGCGATAAGTCCGTCGGTTGAGTTTCCGGCGATCAGATCGAGTTCGCCTGATCGCAGAGCTCGATAGGTCAAAGACAGGTCCATTTCTCGCGGCTGTTTTGCAAACTTAAATCCGTACGCTTTCGTGAATCCCGGGTATCCGTCGGCTCGAGACATGAAGTCTTGGCCGAATCCCGCCTGCCAATCAGACGAGATCGCGACCGCATCCGAGATACTCTTTAGACCCTTCTCACGCGCCACTTCGCTGCGGACGAGAATCGCGAAATCGTTAGCAAAACCCAATGGCGGGCTCAGGACAAGCTCGAACTTCTCGCCATATTCCTGTTTCGTCTGTTCGTAAACAGCCGTCGGGTCGGTCAGCGGCGGATGCTTGAGGATCGCGGTGTAGGCCGTTCCCGTGTATTCCGGATATACGTCAATCTGGCTGGAGAGGAGCGATTCATGAGGCAGATTTCCCCCAAGCTCGAATTGACGCTCCACCGCGATCCCACGTTTCTCAAGAGTCTGGGCGAGAATCTCAGCTAGTATGATGGACTCGGTGAAATCCTTTGAGCCGACGACGACGCGCTCGGCTGATCCGGTGAGTCCAGATGAGTCGGGCGTCCCCGCAGGCTGAACAAATGACGATGCGATCAGGACGGCCAGTATCACTCCGACTCCGGCAAAGGTTCCGATCCGTCGCATCACGCCATTGGGCACCCCGATCTCGTAGCTTTTCGCGATTTGGCCCAGCGCAAAATCGAATATCAAAGCGAGAACCGCGGACGCGAGGGCTCCGGCTAGGAGAAGGTTGTTGTCGTTCTGACGAAGACCGCGAAAGATATATGTACCGAGACCACCCGCCCCAACCGCTGCCGCCACCGTCGCGACGCCGACCGATATCACAACCGCCACGCGAACCCCAGTTAGCAATACCGGCATCGCAAGCGGGAGTTCTACTAACCTTAATCGCTGCCATTCGGTCATTCCCATCGCGATCGCCGCCTCACGGATCTTCGGATCGATGCCGACGATACCCGTAACGGTATTCCGGATCACAGGCAGCAAAGCGTAAAGGGCAAGCGCGATTATCGCTGTCCGGGCGCCGATGCCGCCGATGAATGGTATCGGGATCAGCAATCCGAAAAGCGCGAGGCTCGGAACGGTCTGCATAATGTTAGCGAAACCGAGAACGGGCGTTTGAAGCGAACTTATTCGCGTCAGTACTACACCAAGCGGGACACCGATCACGACGGCCAGGCCAGTAGAAATGGCGACAAGCATAACGTGCTCGCGGGTAAGCGTAAGCACCTCAGACCAGTTCTGTTGTAGAAATTCGAAAAAGTTCATCTGGCCGCAATTGTTTCGAGATAAAGTTTCGCGAGTGGAAGATCAGAGGCTGCGAATCCCTCCGGTGTGTCGAGCATTGCGATCTTTCCCTTGTCCATCAGAGCGATCCGTGAGCCGAGAAGCATCGCCTCATGCAGATCGTGAGTGACGAAGACTGCCGTCTTGTTCAGAGCTTTGACGAGCGCCTGGAACTCTTTCTGTAGTTTCGTTCGCGGGATCGCGTCCAATGCACCAAACGGCTCATCAAGCAGCAGAAGATCCGGATCGGCCGCAAGGGCCCGGGCAAGTCCCACCCGCTGACGCTGTCCACCTGAAAGTTCATGGGGGAAGCGTTCGGCAAATTTAGACGAGGGCAGTCCGACCAACTCGAGCATTTCCGTAACCCGGGCTCGCCCTCTCTCCGACTCCCAATTCAAGAGATTCGGGACTAGTCCGACATTATCCGCGACAGAAAAGTGGGGCAACAGGCCGGCTTCCTGCAGAACATAGCCGATACGCCGCCGGAGCTCAATAGAATCCCAGTCAGTAGTCTTTCGTCCTTCGACGAATACCTCCCCGGCGGTCGGTTCGATCAGCCGGTTGATCATCTTTAGCGTCGTCGTCTTACCGCATCCTGACTCGCCAAGCAGCACCAACGTCTCGCCTTCGTAAACGTCGAGATCGATAGCATCGAGTATCGTCGTTTCACCGACTCGATAAACCACCGAACGAAAGCTGATTTTTTCGGATTTTCCGGCCATTGGATCGCCAAGAGAGTTTACCATCCTGACGCAATTTTCCGTTTGTTTACGCGTTCAAGATTGACGGACGCAAAAACGTGTAGAACGTGCGTCATTCGAAGGAGCCGATAAAGGCGGCGAACATTATTTGGTGGACAGGAAAATGGCGATCATAACAAATCTTTCGGGTAGTATCGGGAAACTTGGCTTATTGTCTGTGCTTGCGATCGCGGTGATCGCATCGGTGAATGTGTCGGCAAACGAGACTGGGGCAAGTGCCCAGCAGAAACGAGCGGCTCGGATCAAGGAAGCGGAGGCGATGCTTTCAGGTCTCGGTTATTGGATAACGATGGTCGACGGGAAATCCGACGATTCGACGCGGCAGGGCATCATCGCTTTTCAGAAGGTCGAGGGTCTAAAGCGGACCGGCGTTCTGGATGACAAGGTTCTGCGCGAGCTGAGATTAGCCGCAAGCCCCGTTTCAAAGCACAAGGGCGCAGCGCATGTCGAGATCGACATCTCGCGACAGGTCATATTTCTGGTTGATGACGCTGGTCAAGTGACGAAAGTCCTTTCGACTTCGACGGGCAACAATGAACGATATTTGAGCGAAGGCAAGTGGCAGAAGGCCTACACACCTCGCGGCACATTTAAGGTCCAGCGGCAGATCAAGGGCATTCGAAAGGCGCCGCTCGGCATGATCTACAATCCCAGTTACTTTAACGGAGGCATTGCGATACACGGCAGCAATTCGATCCCTGTAAAAGCGGCAAGCCACGGTTGTGCACGGATCCCGCGTTTTGCCGATAAGGAATTTGTGGAGATGGTGAAGGTGGGTATGCCGGTTTATGTTTACGATTAATTCTTGACTCCCACGAACACAATAAGGCCCGCCGAGTATTTCGCGGGCCTTTTGAGCGCCTAGATCATTCCCACTCGATAGTGCTGGGCGGCTTTGACGAGATATCGTAAACGACGCGATTGACACCGCGGACTTCGCTAGTGATACGTGAAGAGACGCTTGCGAGAAAATCGTGAGGCAGACGAGCCCAGTCGGCGGTCATCCCATCCGTGCTGGTCACGGCACGGAGGGCAACCGTTTTCTCATAAGTGCGAAAGTCGCCCATCACGCCAACCGATTGTATGGGAAGGAGGACGGCGAACGCCTGCCAGACATCTTTATAAATTCCAAAGTTGTGAAGCTCCTCGATAAAGATCTTGTCGGCCTTCTGCAGTAACTCGATCTTTTCCGGTGTGATGTCGCCGAGGATTCGAACGCCAAGGCCCGGACCAGGAAAGGGATGACGCTCTAAAATCTTTTCGGGGATGCCGAGGTCTTTACCGATCAGCCGCACTTCGTCCTTAAATAACTCCCTCAGCGGTTCGATAAGCTTGAGACTCATCGTTTCCGGCAGGCCACCGACGTTGTGATGCGACTTGATGGTCACCGACGCGCCACGGAGCGAGACCGACTCAATAACATCCGGATAAAGCGTGCCCTGCACGAGCCATTCTGCATCGCCGATCTTGTCCGCCTCGGCCTGAAATACGTCGATAAATTTTCCGCCGATCGCTTTGCGTTTCAGCTCGGGATCGATCACACCATCTAGAACACTGTAGAAATCTTTCGTCGCATCTACGCCGCGCACATTCAGGCGAAGATTCTCCTTATACATCCGCAGCGTCTCATCGAATTCGTCAAACCGAAGCAAGCCGTTGTTTACAAAAATGCACGTCTGACGGTCGCCGATCGCTTCGTGTACGAGCGTGGCGGCCACGGTCGAATCGACACCGCCCGAAAGGCCGCAGACGACGTTTCCGGTTTCGCCAACCGTCGCCCGTATTCGCTCGATCTCCTCTCGTATAAAACTTGCCGGCGTCCAATCGCCTCGACAGCCGCAGACGTTGAACAGAAAATTTCGAATCACTTCTTTCCCAAGCGGCGTGTGCGAGACCTCCGGATGAAACTGGACGCAGTAGATACCGCGTTCGGGGTTCTCGATGGCGGTGACCACATCGCCCGTCGTCGCAGTTTTGTGAAAGCCAGTGGGCAGCTGGGTGACGTGGTCGCCATGGCTCATCCAGACGTCCAGTTCGAATGGCAGCTCGTTGAAAAGCTTCGTCGTGCCGCTCAACACCTTCAACTTCGCGTGTCCGTATTCACGCCGTGCTGCCGGCTCCGACTTTCCGCCGAGATCGATCGCCACGAGCTGCATCCCGTAGCAGATCCCGAAGATCGGCGCATTTACCTTGTCGTAGAAGTCCGCCGCGACGCGCGGCGCGTCTTCGTCGGTAACGCTCGACGGACCTCCGGAGAAAATCACACCCGTTGGCTGCTTTGCGGCGATCTGATCGACGGGAAGGTAAAACGGAAGGATCTCGCAATAGACGCCCTGCTCGCGCACGCGCCGAGCGATCAGCTGCGTATACTGCGAGCCGAAATCGAGAATGAGAATTAGTTCGTGCTGCAAAAGAAATTCGCTCCTTTCTTGTGAGAACAGGTTCTTGCTCCCCTCCGGTCTCCTGCTCCCCTCCGGTCTCCTGCTCCCCTCCTGTCTTAGGAGGGGTGGCCGCCGCCTCGGCGGACGGGGTGGTGGGAGGCAACCGGGTTCTTCCGCCTATTAAAGGACCGATTATACAGAGTGAGAAGTGAGAAGTCAGAAGCCAATCGGAGCCGGAACTCTGCGGCTTCGCCGCTTGGTGTGCGGAAACTCCGCTTTTCGGACAGTGTCTTAGTAAAGCTCGGCGGCTTCAACCGCTCG
>JBKJOR010000323.1:0-3684 GCA_046595575.1 Pyrinomonadaceae bacterium
CGGCATCTGCCCTATTCGATGCAGGCATCGAACCAGCTTCATTTGCTGAATTCACTGAGTTTTGGCTTGGCGATGAACAGCTTGTGAATAGACTAGCGGCAATGAATAATGTCAGGAGAACGACGGGGCCTGCAAATTGCATTTGCTAATTGTAAGTACTAGCCAATCCGATTGCAATCGAATCTTGGATGGCGCCGTTTCGATCTGTCTTCGCTGGTTATGCGGATTCTACAAATATGTTCTGCAAATTCGATCGGCGGGGGCGAGCGTCACGTCGCCGATCTTTCGAGTGCGCTGGTAAAGCGCGGTCATGACTTATTTGCGGCCATCACACCGACCTCACCCCTTGTCGGAGCGCTCGGGGATCTGCCGTCTGAAAATATAGGACGCTTCCCTCTCAGAAATGCGATCGACATCCGTAGCGCCCTCGGCATTGGAAGATTTGCGCGGGAGCATCGCGTCGAGCTTATCCACGCACATCTCGCAAGGGACTATCCGATCGCGGCGGTCGCGGCCCGTCTGGCAGGTGTTCCTTACGTTATTACACGTCACGTTTTGTTTCCCATGAATCGGCTGCATGGTCGGATGCTGTCGAAGGCGAGCGCCGTGATATCCGTTTCAAACGCGATCGCGTCCAGCCTCCGCAGTCAAGCAATTTTTCCGGATGACAAGATCGTTACGATTCGCTACGGCATCGATCTCGAGCGCTTTCCCGAACGCGAACAACTTCATCACGAGAACCTGCGTGTCGGAGCGGTCGGGAATCTCGATCCGGTCAAAGGCTTCGACGTACTCATACGCGCCACTGCGATAGTCAACGCCGCACATCCTGAGATCGAGTTCGAGATCATCGGCGAAGATCGAAGCCGTGATTGCAGAAACGAGACGAGCTTGCGGCACCTTATCTCGTCGCTCGGGTTGGAAGACACCGTCACTCTCTCCGGCTGGGCCGACAATATCAGTTGGAAGCTGCGCGATCTTGACCTATTCATTTCGTCGTCCCGCAGCGAATCTTTCGGAGCAGCGATCGCCGAAGCAATGCTGAGCGGCGTACCAGTCGTCGCCTCCTCCACTGAAGGCGCGAAGGAGATCATCTCCGATCCATCCTGCGGAGTGCTGGTACCCGTAGATTCACCCCAAGCTCTCGCCGGAGCTGTTCTCAGACTTCTTACCAACAAGGCGGATCGGGACCGAATGGGGCGGGCCGGGCGGGAGCACGTACTAGAAACCTTCTCGCTGGAGAGGATGGTCGAGGAGACGGAGAGACTCTATCAGCGAGTGATCGCGAAATCCTGACGCTTTTCCGCCACCTCGAATCGTTCTGCTCTCCTGTGTTAAAATCAGCATAAATATGACACCCGAGATCAAGGAAGCATTGACCGCCGCCGAGGCTGAAAAGCAGCGCTGGGAAGAAGAAACCCTTAGTAAAGTTTTGGATAAAGCGCCGGAGCGAAAGGCGAAGTTCGAAGGCGTGTCGCTCGAGCCGGTTGATCGGCTGTACACCGAGGAGGATGTCGATGGTATCGATATCGGTTTTCCGGGCGAGTATCCTTACAAACGCGGCATCCATCCGACAGGTTATCGCGGCAGGCTTTGGACGATGCGTCAGTTTGCGGGATTCTCTTCGCCGGAGAAGACGAATGCGCGTTTCAAGTATCTGATGGAGCATGGCCAGACCGGACTATCGGTCGCATACGATCTGCCGGCACTGATGGGACTCGACGCCGATTCCCCTCTTAGCGAGGGTGAAGTTGGCAAATGCGGTGTAGCCGTGTCGTCGCTCGCCGACTTTGAAGTTTTATTCGATGGTATTCCCCTTGATGGGGTAACCGTTTCGCAGACGATCAATGCACCGGCACCGATCTTCCTCGCTATGTACCTCGTCGTCGCCGAGAAACAGAAGGCTGACTTCACAAAGATATCGGGTACTCTGCAGAACGATATTCTCAAAGAGTACATTGCACAGAAAGAGTGGATCTACCCGATCAAGCCGGCGATGAAGCTCGTCATCGACACGTTCGAGTACACGACCAAGCACGTCCCCAAATACAATCCCATATCGATCTCGGGCTACCACATTCGAGAAGCCGGTGCGACCGCCTTGCAGGAACTTGCCTTCACCTTGCGCGACGGCGTCGAGTACGTCCAGTACGGCGTCGATCGCGGAATGGATATTGACGAATTCGTGCCGCGGCTTTCATTTTTCTTTAACGCCCATAACGACTTTTTTGAGGAGATCGCTAAGTACCGTGCGGCGCGTGTCGTCTGGGCCCGGACTATGAAAGAGCGGTTTGGTGCAAAGAATCCGCGAACCATGCAGCTCCGCTTTCATACACAGACCGCCGGCGTCTCGCTTACGGTTCAGCAGCCGCTTAATAATATCGCTCGTGTTGCGATTCAGGCTCTCGCCGGAGTTTTGGGCGGCACACAGTCACTCCATACCGATTCCTTCGACGAAGCACTCGCCCTTCCAAGCGACAACGCCGCGCTGATCGCCCTTCGAACGCAGCAGATCATCGCCGAGGAGACCGGTGTTGCTAACACGGTCGATCCACTTGCGGGTTCGTGGTATGTCGAGTCGCTGACTGAGAAGATGATCTCGGGATGCATGGATTACTTCGAGAAGATCGATGGCTTCGGCGGAATGGTCGAAGCGGTCGAAGCCGGATTCCCTCAGCGTGAGATTCAGGAATCGGCTTACCTTTATCAGAAGGCTGTCGAACGCGGCGAGCAGACGATCGTCGGGGTGAACAAGTACGCGATGGAGACGGAGATTCACAAGACGGACATCCTCCAGATCGACGAAACGGTCCGAGAGTCCCAGCTCGAGCGCCTTTCTCACACGAAATCGACACGCGACAGCGGCGCCGTTTCGAATTCTCTCGAACGCTTGAAGAAAGCTGCCGTCGTAAATGAAAATACAATGCCTTCGATCATCGAAGCCGTCGCAGCATACGCGACCGTAGAAGAGATCTGCGTGGCGTTAAGGGATGTGTACGGGATCTACGAAGAACCGGCGTTTTAGGTTAGAATCCAGTTGCCAGTAGACAGTTTCCAGTCTGGCAGCTGGCTACTGACAACTGGAAACTGGATTCTACCCCCATGCAAGACTTCAAAAATCTCCTCGTCTGGCAGAAGGCCCACCAGTTGGCTCTGCTCACCTATCGATCGACCGCCGACTTTCCCAGGGATGAACTTTTCGGATTGAGGAATTCCCTTCGAAAAACAAGTGTTGATATTCCGGCATTCATCGCTGAAGGATGCGGAAAGCTGACAAGTCAAGAAACCGGGCGGGCCATTGTCGGGGCGATCGCGTTGGCAAATCGACTCGAATACTATGCTCTAATGGCTCGCGATCTCCGGATGTTGAACGATCCGAACCACGACGCGTTGCTGGATGCTATAGTCGAGGTGAGAAAAATGTTGAGCGGCTTCGCGAAACGTATCGATCAATAGGTTACTTCCCGTAGCTCACCCGCCACACTTTATCGGCGCCGTCATCTGTGATCAGCAACGAACCGTCGGCAGCTACAAGCAGTCCGACCGGACGTCCCCAGACTTCGTTCGAGTTCTCATCCGGCAGCCAGCCCGAGACGAAGTCCTCGTACTGATTACCGACCAACTTTCCGTCGTTGAATCGGACGCGGATGATCTTGTAGCCTGTCAGCTTTTGCCGGTTCCACG